>JAICXZ010000217.1 GCA_025934475.1 Mucilaginibacter sp.
AGCCATTTTGACTTATGCTCTCACCTATTTCGTTGGCCATGCGGGTATGCAGCATGCCTTAATGAACGCAATTGCGGTGTTAGTTATCTCCTGCCCTTGTGCCATGGGTTTAGCAACGCCTACTGCGGTGATGGTTGGCTTGGGTCGCGCGGCAAAAAATGGCATCCTGATTAAGGGCGGCGATACGATCGAGTCAGTTACCCGGGCTAAATATGTTGTATTTGACAAAACGGGCACATTAACAACCGGCAAATTCAAGGTTAATAACCTAACATTAGAGGGTTCAGCTGATATCGAACAAGTTCGCGGCATTGTAATGGCCATTGAGGAGCGCTCTAACCATCCTATCGCGCGCTCATTAGTAGCCGAATTAAAAAGTAAGTCTCAACAAAAGGTGATCCTGCGCTCAGTTACTGAGGAAAAAGGCCTTGGTATGCGCGCAGAGGATGTGGAAGGAAATCATTATTTCCTCGGTTCATCCAAATTGAAGGTTGATGACAACGCGTTTAATATCTCGCTATACAAGAATCACAATCTGCTGGCAAAGATTGAAATGGACGACGAGATTAAGCCGCAATCGGCGCAATTGATAGCCACCCTAAAAAATATGGGTATCGTGCCCGTGCTGTTGAGCGGCGACAAGCAGAGCCGCTGCGAAAAAGTAGCAAGGGCTATCGGCATCGATGAAGTTCACGGCGAAAAACTTCCTTCAGAAAAACTTACCGTCATTGACGTCTATAAAAATAAAGGTGAAACCGTTATGGTGGGTGACGGCATTAACGATGCACCTGCCCTCACGCAAGCCGATATCGGCGTATCCATGAACGACTCGAGCCAGGTAGCTATCCAATCAGCAAAAGTAATATTATTGAATACTGACCTCTTTTCGCTTGTAAAATTCCTACAGATCAGCCGGCACACTTTATTGACCATCAAACAAAATCTATTCTGGGCGTTCGCCTATAACGTTGTTGCTATCCCGATAGCAGCTATGGGTTTCCTCAGTCCTATGATTGGCGCGCTAGCGATGGCATTTTCGGATGTGATAGTTATTGGAAACTCATTGAGGCTGAAGGTGAAACGGATTTCTTAGTCCATAGTCGGTAGACCATCGCCGATAGTAAGACATATTTATTCTATTTTTGAACCATCAACCATGGACTATTGACCATGGTCTATCGACTAAAAAATGATCGAAATCTTCACTGACGGCGCAGCAAGCGGCAACCCCGGCCCGGGCGGGTACGGCGCAATTCTGCGTTCGGGCAAACACTATAAGGAACTATCTGCAGGCTATCGCCGCACCACCAATAACAGAATGGAACTGCTAGCCGTAATCCGAGCTCTTGAAGCGTTAAAAAACATTAATCAAACGGTTACTATCTGCTCCGATTCCAAATATGTGATCGACGCTATTGAAAAACGCTGGCTACAAGGTTGGGTCCAAAAGGGCTTTGCAGGTAAAAAAAATAAGGATCTCTGGCTGCGCTATCTTGAATTGAGCAGATTACACATGATCAAATTTATCTGGGTACGCGGCCACGCCGGTCACCCAGAAAACGAACGCTGCGATGAATTAGCTGTCAATGCCTATAAGCAAAAGAATCTGCTGATTGATACTGTCTTTGAGGCGGAGGAAGGGAAAGCTAATTTGTCGTAGAGTTGATTAGGTTAAGTGGTTAATTGAGTTCATTAGGCTTGACCCTTCTTCGAGATAACTCAATCAACTTAATCCAACTTAATCAACCCATTCAACTTATTGAATACACGTCTCCCCATTAAACGTCTTCTTCGTGATCTGTGGCGAGAAGAACGACATCATCTCTTCTGCTTTGAATACCATGTTTTCAGATCCAATAAAAATAGCCGTACGCTGGTGCAATTCCTTTACGTCCAGCTCCAGGATACGTTCGTAGCCGTTACTAGCGCGGCCTCCTGCCTGCTCAATAATGAAGGCCATGGGATTGCATTCATAAACAAGACGCAATTTACCTTTTGGCGCCTGCGAAGTGATTGGATAGATGAAAATTCCGCCTTTGATCATATTCCTATGCAAATCAGCTACCATTGATCCTATGTAACGTGATGTATAAGGCCGATTGGTTTTATCATCTTCTACCTGGCAATATTTGATATATTTTTTTACGCCGTCGGGGAAATGGGCATAATAACCTTCGTTGATTGAATAGATCACACCATCCTTTGGAATCTTCATATCGGGATGCGACAAACAAAACTCACCGATTGATGGATCGAGCGTAAATCCGTTAACTCCTTTGCCCGTAGTATATACAAGCATCGTCGAAGAACCATAGATCACATAGCCCGCAGCTACCTGTTCGGTGCCCTTTTGCAACACGTCTTCCATGGTGGCCCTGCCCGACGTAGTTTTACGGCGATATATTGAAAATATGGTACCAATACCAACGTTCACGTCAATATTTGACGAACCGTCGAGTGGGTCTATAGCAACAATGTATTTCGCGTCTTTCGAAATATCTGTATCGAGGAAAATTAAGTCCTTATTTTCTTCTGAAGCCACGATACAGCATTCGCCACCGTGCTTTAGGGCTGATATGAATTGCTCATTAGCGTATATATCCAGTTTCTTTTGTCCTTCGCCTTGTACATTGGTTGTACCGTTCTCGCCAAGTATGTCGGCAAGCCCTGCTTTGTTCACTTCACGGTTGACAATTTTAGCGGCGATTCCGATATCTCTCAGCAACCTTGATAGTTCACCCTTAGCGTACGGAAAGTCAGCCTGCTTTTCGATAATAAACTGACCCAGCGTTTTGGTTATTCTCATATACTTAGTGTATTAAATACGTTTTATCTTTGCAATTCTATCGCCTCTAAGGTATGGATTTTTTCGCCAGAAATGCAAAATCTAAGCATTGTACGTATCTTATGCCAACCTTGTTTCCCTGCCGCGCCAGGATTTAAGTGTAAACAACTGATTTTTTTATCGTATATAACCTTAAGGATATGAGAGTGCCCGCAGATGAACAATTTTGGGGGCTTAGTGTAAATTTCTTGTCGTATTGACGGATAATATTTATCCGGATAACCACCAATATGGGTAATCCATACATCCACATCCTCGCACTGAAAACGCAGATGTTCGGGATATGTTTGGCGAATGTCCTTACCATCGATATTTCCGTAAACGCCACGCAGGGGTTTGAAGGCAGCCAGTTTATCAGCCAGCTCGATATTACCGAAATCACCTGCGTGCCATATCTCGTCGCAATGTTCAAAATGTTTAAAAACGGAATCGTCGAGATAGCCGTGGGTGTCGGAAAGTAGTCCTATGCGAGTCATATAATTTCGGATTTCGAAATTGCAATTTCGGAATTAGCCCAGTCAAAAAATAGTGAAGAAATCTTTCAGCAAACGTTCGTATTGCTCAGAATAAGCTTTGGGTGCATCATAGATAGTAAATTTCTCCAGATGCTCACTACTTTTCCCTTTAGCTAGCGTCAATATTTCGCGGTGTGGCTCAATATCATCGTACGAATGGATATTGACAATCCTTTTAACAAATAAACCTGCCTTAAAAGCAAGACCTTTTGCCATCGCAGCGGTATCGGTCGGCAAAATAATACAACATTCCCCTTTTTCGGCCAGATGATTGGGCAGGTACCTGATGAGCTTTTCAAAAAATTGATGATCAGCATGCTTAGCCAACTGTTTTTCTTTTTTTGGTGACTTAAGCGAGTTGATATAAAACGGCGGATTGGATACTATCAGATTATATTTTTTTTCCGGATTGGAGTCAAAATACTGCTCAAAGCTTTCCGGAAATATTTTCAATCGACCTGCAAAAGGTGAATTGGCAAAATTTTTACCGGCAGTAGCAGCAGCCGACTGATCTATCTCAACAGCGTCAAACTGGGCCGCTGGGAATCTCTGTGCCAACATTAATGCGATAACCCCAGTACCTGCGCCTATATCAAGAATATTTTTGGGACTATCGGCATTCACAATCGCGCCCAGTAAAACGCCGTCTGTATTGATCTTCATAGCGCAGCCACTTTGATCAACATCAAACTGCTTGAATTTAAACACGCCGGACATGTCTCAAATTTCGTAAAACTCTATGGGCAGTCCATTAGGGTCGGCAAAAAAAGTGAAACGTTTGCCTGTAAATTCGTCAATACGAACGGGCTCAACATTTACGCCGTGCTTTGCTATCTCATTAATCGCCTCATCCACATCATCTACTTCGAAAGCCAAATGGCGTAAACCAACTGCTTCAGGGCGCGATGGGCGGGCCGGGGGATCGGGAAAAGAGAATAACTCGATCTGGTACAGACCGTTTACTTCGAGATCAAGCTTATAGGAAATTCGTTCAGCACGAAATACTTCGCGAACAATTTTTAAACCAAGTACTTCTGTATAAAATCGCTTTGATCGCTCATAGTCCGAGCAAATTATGGCGATATGATGTACCCGGTTGATTTTAAGCATATTGGAAATCAGACTTACGAAGTTTCGAAAACTTCGTAAGTCTTTACTATTACATTATTCGCCTAAAATGGCGTGAAGTACATTGTCGTAAACCAGCTTGGTGTCAGTGATATGGCCGTATGATTCTGTATCGATGGTCATGTAACCGTTAGTCACAGTACCGAGCAGGCTAAACTCCACTTCGCTTGTAGCCATCAGTTCCACAAAGCGTTCCTGATCATCTGGAGCAACGCTCACTACTATCCTACCCTGAGCTTCGCCAAAAAGGAAAGCATCCTTACGCACCGAGCTATCTGACTCAATCTCAAAGCCGAAATCATTTGGCATAGCCGATTCAACAAGCGTTACAAACAAACCGCCGTCAGAAACGTCATGCGCCGATTGAATAACCTGGTGTTTGATCAGTTGCTTGATTACCTGGTGGGTATCGTATTCTTTATCCAGATCGAAATATGGAGCCGGCGAAGCTGAAACCTTATGATAAGAAGCTAAATACTGTGAGGATGCAATATCATTAACTGACTCACCGATCAAGTAGATCAGATCATCGGGCTGTTTGAAATCCGACGTCATGATAGTAGACAGATCATCAACTACACCCAACATACCGATAGTTGGCGTCGGGAAAACCGGGCCCTCATCTGACGACTGGTTATAAAAGCTCACGTTACCACCCGTAACCGGAGTTTCGAATTTAGTGCAGGCCTCTCCCATTCCTTTAATGGCGCCTACAAACTGCCAGTAAACTTCGGGCACATAAGGGTTACCAAAGTTGAGACAGTTCGTAATTGCTACTGGCTCGCCACCAGCGCAGGTAATGTTGCGAGCAGCTTCGGCTACTGCAATGGCACACCCTTTTTGTGGATCCGCGTAAACGTAGCGGGAATTACAATCTACCGTTAAGGCGATAGCCTTGTCAGTTCCGCGTACGCTAACCAACGCCGCATCACATGGGCGATTGGTTGTAATCGTCGAGGTACCAACCATCGAATCATACTGTTTGGTTACCCAACGCTTAGAAGCGATGTTGGGGTGTGATATAAGATGCTCAGCGACATCTTTTAAGTCGGCCGGCTCTTTTACATCCTCAATCTTAAATTTCTGGTTTTCCCGGTAATAAGCAGGCTCGCGATATTCGCGTTTGTAAACCGGAGCACCACCGCCAAGAACTAAATCATCAGCAGGCACGTCGGCAACTAACTCGCCGTGCATATAATATTTTAGACGCTGATCATCGGTCACTTCGCCGATGATAGCGCAATTCAAATCCCATTTATCAAATACAGCCTCCACATCAGCCTCGCGACCTTTGTGAACCACGATCAGCATACGCTCCTGTGATTCGGAAAGCAGCACCTCATAAGGCTTCATGTTTTCCTGGCGCATTGGTACTTTGTCCAGATCAATGCGCATACCGTGCTCACCTTTGGCCGACATTTCGGAGTTGGAGCAGATGATACCCGCAGCACCCATATCCTGCATACCAACTACAGCGCCGGTTTTGATTACTTCCAGAGTAGCTTCAAGCAATAGTTTTTCCTGGAACGGGTCACCTACCTGTACTGCAGGCAAGTCGTTTACTGAAT
>JAICXZ010000387.1 GCA_025934475.1 Mucilaginibacter sp.
ATCCCAATAATAATAAATACTATTGTGTTATAAATACACCAAGTAGTCCCTTGCGCTTGGGAGTAAACCAATTTTTAAACTTATAATTTTATAAATATATCGCGAACAGATTTATTATTTCAATCCGAAATGATTTGTTGCCGCTGATGTATCCTAAAACTTCGCAATGATATGAAAACGTCAATCATATACCGATCGGTACAAAAAGTATTTTTGGCCGTGGGTCTGGCATCGTCATTTAATGTCGCTGTTGCTCAGCAGACTAAAAGCGGAGATGCCAAAATGGATGCATTTGTAAATAACCTGATGAGCAAAATGACGCTCGACGAAAAGATTGGCCAGTTAAACCTGGTTGTCGGCGGTCAAAGTGTTACAGGCTCAACGCTAAGCAAAAATGTAGAAGAAAAACTCAAGAACGGCCAAATAGGAGGAATGTTTGGCGTTTGGGGAACCAGCTATATTAAACAGGTGCAGGAAGCCGCGGTCAAAAACAGTCGTTTTCATATACCACTTATTTTTGGTCTGGATGTAATTCACGGTCACCGCACCATATTTCCAATACCACTCGGTATGTCGGCTACCTGGGATATGGGCCTGATCGAAAAGTCGGCACGTATTGCCGCTAGTGAAGCGACGGGCGAGGGCATTAACTGGGTATTTTCGCCAATGGTTGATGTTGCCCGGGATCCGCGCTGGGGACGTATCTCTGAAGGTTCGGGAGAGGACCCATGGTATGGCTCGCAGGTGGCGAAAGCTATGATCCGTGGTTACCAGGGAACCGATATGACAAAAAGCGACGCAGTGATGGCTTGCGTGAAACACTTTGCTTTATACGGTGGCGCCGAATCCGGTCGCGAATACAATACCGTCGACATGAGCCTCATCAAAATGTACCAGGACTACCTGCCGCCTTACAAAGCAGCGTTGGACGCAGGTGCAGGAAGCTTCATGAGTTCATTCAATACAATTAATGGCGTGCCTGCAACTGCTAACCAATGGTTGCTCACCGATCTTTTGCGCAAACAGTGGGGATTTAAAGGTTTTGTAGTTTCTGATTATACCGCGGTTAATGAATTAAGCGCTCACGGACTTGGAGATTTGCAGCAGGTTTCGGCATTAGCACTTAAAGCCGGGCTTGATATGGATATGGTAGGCGAGGGTTTCTTAACGACATTGAAAAAATCATTACAGGAAGGAAAAGTTACCCAGGCCGAAATTGACCAGGCTTGCCGCCGGGTGCTTGAGGCGAAATATAAACTGGGACTTTTCGCAAATCCATTTAAATCGATTAATGCCGATGTAGAGGCGAAGTCTGAATTAACAGATGCTAATCGCGGGGCCGCGAGAGAAATTGCCGAGCATGCTTTTGTGTTATTGAAAAATAAGGGAAATATCCTTCCGCTGAAAAAATCGGGTACAATCGCCCTGATAGGTCCATTAGCGGATAACCATTCCGAAATGCTGGGTACGTGGGTGGTTGCCGGTAATCCTGCAAAATCAGTGAGCGTGATCGACGGTATCAAAAATGCTGCTCCCGGAGTAAACATTGTATACGCTCATGGTTCCAACTTTACAGACGACTCACTACTGAATGCCCGTGCATGGTTTTTTGGAATGCGCCAGGAACGAGACAAACGTTCGGCGCAGGAACAAATTGATGAAGCAGTTGAGGCTGCAAAAAAAGCTGACGTAGTTGTAGTTGCTGTGGGCGAATCGGCTAATATGTCGGGCGAATCAGCCAGCCGTTCGGATATTAATATTCCTGAAACACAGCGCGATTTACTCAAAGCCCTGGCTAAAGTGGGCAAACCTATGGTAATGGTACTTTTCAATGGCCGCCCTCTTTCGCTGCCGTGGGAGGACAAAACCATGGATGCTATCCTGGATGTGTGGCATCCGGGTACTGAGGCAGGTAATGCCATCGCCGATGTGCTGTTCGGTAGTTATAATCCGGCAGGAAAAATTACTGCTACCTTCCCGCGCAGCGTTGGCCAGGTACCTATATATTATAGCCAAAAACCAACGGGGCGGCCTTTTGACGGAAAAGGATCGGCAAAATTCAGATCTGATTATATCGATATTTCCAACGATCCGCTATATCCGTTTGGTTACGGACTCAGCTATACCACATTTAGCTATAGTGATGTAAAATTGAGCAAGAACAAGCTAAAAGGCAACGAAACGCTTACTGCCACAGTTACTGTGACCAATTCAGGAAAAATAGCGGGTGAGGAAGTTGTGCAGTTGTACATACGCGACCCGGTGGCCAGTATAAGCCGGTCAGTCGAAGAGCTTAAAGGGTTCAAAAAGATTATGCTACAGCCAGGCGAGCAAAAAGAAGTTTCATTTAATATCACTACTGCCGATCTCAAGTTTTATAATACAAAATTGGCTTATGATTGGGAGCCGGGAGAATTTGTCATCCGCATTGGCACAAATTCGCGTGATACTCATTCGGCATCGTTGCAGTGGGAAAAATAAATACAACTGATATTATTTTGTCAGACTAATGGCGAGCCCCGGGCCCGCCATTTTTTTTGCATTATTTTCCCGTTGCCGGATAACAGGTCGGGCGTATCTACTATCGCCATAAATGAAAGTCGCTATTTGAGGAAAAAGTGTGTTTTTGACACTAAAAACGGCGATGATGATATTTTAACATTTTATTGACCGATTGTGATGCCCGATTTTCATTTGCTTTTTTCGGTTAAAAATTAAATATCCGGCAGCCTCCAATAAATAATGATACTTATTGTAAAAATTTCGATCCATTGTTAACCTTGTAACGGCTTTTTTATATTTGAAATTTATCAATAAAACAGGATAAAAATTGAACAAAGTATTAATAAAAATAGGTCATATTGTAAATACTTTTTAAAATATGGTGTTTAAATAATTAATTTATAAATCTTAAAATTCGTCTTGTGTATACAATACACTCTATTTAAATTAGAGGAATGCCAATTTTAGCGTTTCCGGACAGTGGGATGGCTAATAGAACCTAATAAAATTATAACATAATAAATTTTTAATATTCTGTTCACAGACATGTGCGCGGAAGTATTTGAAGCCAAGAGGACAGCGATTGTTTTTGAGTAAGTTTATTATCAAAAATTAAATGGTAAAACCTTTACATTTTATTCTTTTTGGACATCTTGTACCGACCCTCCATCTCACATTCAGGGGTCACCGCGTTAGGCTTTTTGACCCAAGTCAATAAGCCGGCGGGGTATTCTTTCGTTAGAATTCAATTATCAACTAAATCAATAAATTAATCAACTAAATCTCAATCTCATGTTTAAAAGTTTACTTCTAAAAGGAAGGACGATGTGCTTGATTGTACTCTGCACTCTTTCCTCGTTGGTAGTTACAGCCCAAACAAAGATTACCGGTAAAGTCATCGGAGCGGATGACAAACAACCGGTAATAGGCGCTACCGTGAAAATTAAAGGTACAAACACTGGTGTTGTGACGGACGTGAACGGTAACTTCGTACTAAGCGGCAAAGTTGGCTATGTATTAACAATAACATACATAGGATACCAGCCTAAGACCGTTACCGTAACCTCTTCAGACTTAGGTACCATCACCTTAGATGTTACGAAAAGTACACTGAACGAGGTAGTCGTAACCGGTTACACCACACAGGTTAAAAAGGACATTACCGGTGCAGTTGCAACGGTTGACATGACCGACGCCAAGAAAATAACTGCAAGCACGGCTGAGCAGGTACTGCAAGGACAGGCAGCTGGTGTTACAGTTATCAACCAGGGTCTGCCAGGTGCATCAAGCTCGGTTTTTGTTCGAGGTATTACAAACTTTGGTAACGCTCAGCCATTGTATGTTATCGACGGTGTTCAAACCGGCAGTATGTCGTTCCTCAATCCGAATGATATCGAAAGTATCAGCGTACTGAAAGATGCTGGTTCTGCTGCTATCTATGGTGTTTCGGGTGGTAACGGTGTAATCGTTATTACAACCAAAAAAGGTAAAGCCGGCAAAACCGTGCTGAACTATGACGCCTATGTAGGCGATCAAGTTCCGCTAGGAGGTAACGTTTGGCACCTGATGAGCCCAACTCAGCAATCGCAGTTAGTGTTCCAGGCTAATGATGCCGGCCAGGAAACATTGTATCCGGGCGGCCCAGGTACATTACCTACGTATGGTTACCATGGCCCTTCGGTTCCTGGATTCGGTGCAGCTGGTGTGACCAATGATCCTACGATCGTGAATTTCTATCATTTCGATGAAGTAAATCCTGGCAATGACTTCCTGGTTCAAAAATTTAACCAGCAAGGTACGGATTGGTTCCATGAAATATTTAAGCACGCGCTGGAACAGAGCCATACCGTAACAGCCAGTGGCGGCAGCGATAAAAATACCTACCTGTATTCGTTGCAATACCTCAATCAGCAAGGTACATTGCTGGAGTCGTTCGAAAAACGTTACCAGGCACGTATCAATAAT
>JAICXZ010000573.1 GCA_025934475.1 Mucilaginibacter sp.
GAAGCTATTGAGGTTTATCGCCAGACTTTCGAATACGAGCAGCCCAATGCCGACACTTATTGCGCAATTGGCGAATGCTACGAAAAGCTGGAGCAGATGGACGAAGCGCGCTCCTTCTACAAAAAAGCCGTTAAAATGGATTCTAAACTGGCCGATGGCTGGTTCGGTATCGGTGTAACGCTCGATTTTGAGGAACGCTACTTTGAAGCCCTTCACTTCTATAAAAAAGCACTCGACCTGGATATCGCCAATGCCGATTACTGGTTTGCGATTGCAGATGCAGAGTATAAATTGGGTCACCTGGCTGAAGCTGAACAGGCTTACGAAAAGGTGGTGGAGCTGAACCCGGTAGATGTGGATGCATGGCTGGATTATTCTTCTATCCTGTATGAGCAAAGCCGATTAGTGGATGCAGTAGAAGTGATGGCACAAGCTATTAAAGCAAATCCCGATTCCGCTGAATTGTATTATCGTATGGTAGCTTATCTGTTCGCTGCCGGAGATTATAAAGAGGCATTAAATCATCTGGAAATGGCTTTGGCAGCGGACCCCGAAAAGCACTATATTCTTTTCGACTACCTGCCACAGCTGCAAAAAAATAAGGTGATATTGGACATCATCAACCGGTATACTAAATAGCGTACTAAAACAAGCTATATATAGACCCTATAAAAATCGAAAGCCCCCGCTCGCCGGGGGCTTTTCGCTTTACTTCACTAGTCCAACTATTTATATATGTTTATGAAAGGGCAAAATTATTGTTGGCGTAAAAGCTGCCTGTGCAGTCGTTACCAAAACCAACGTTTTCAAACTTAACCATTGCGCCGTGCGGGCCCAGCTTTTGGATCTTGTTGTTCCGCACCTGGATATTGCTGCCGTTGACTGAACAAATACCGCTCTGTACATTATCCAAACAGCAGTCCTCTATCAAAACATTGGTGCATCCCTTCAGGCTAATGCCCAATTTCCTTGAATCGTGTAGCTCGCATTGGGTGATGTGTATATTGTAGCAATCAACCAAATCGATGCATGGAAACATCCCCCCGCCGATCGAATAAGCGCAAATCGTTATATCATGCACACCTGTCAGCACTATTGGCTCCGATATTCTGTAACTCACATTTTCCATAGCATCTCTTTGGTTAATTGTTGGTTCTTTTACGGGCTGGAAGGGCCCCGGGATTGTCGACAGGGCTATGAAACTGATGTAATAATTTGGTCGACATGATCGTTTGTAATCTCGCTAACATTTTACATGATTTAAACTTTAGTGATTATTAAGTCCCGGAATTTTTTATAATCTTTGTATCATTAAAACTTTTTGTTATAGTCTATAACTAAATGTTACATCTATGAATCTACCTGTTATAACAGAACAGAACGCCCACCCCATGAACTATACTTTAAGCAATATCCCTGAGCGCACTATTAAGCCACGTAATAGCGGCATCACGATGGTTATGGATAAGGGGTTGAGTTTGAGACAGACGGAAGATTTCCTGGAGGTAGCCGGTTTATATACCGATATGGTGAAACTGGGCTGGGCAACATCCTACGTTACACCGAACCTTGATGAGAAGCTGAGGATTTACAAGGATGCCGGTATCCCGGTTTATTTTGGTGGAACCCTATTCGAGGCGTTTGTAGTACGCGGCGAGTTTGACGAATACCGCCGCATACTGGATAAATATAAAATGGATTTTGCCGAGGTTTCCGACGGGTCCATCAATATAGATCACAACGAAAAATGCGATTATATCCGCAAGCTAAGTGAGCAGGTGACTGTAATATCTGAGGTTGGCTCGAAGGATGTAACCAAAATATTTGCACCATACAAATGGATTCAGCTGATGAGCGCCGAAATACAGGCCGGTTCATGGAAGGTAATTGCCGAGGCGCGTGAAAGCGGCAATGTAGGCATCTACCGCGATTCAGGAGAAGTGAGGCAGGGATTGGTTGACGAAATATTAACCCAGATACCCGGCGAATCCATCATCTGGGAAGCGCCGCAAAAGGCTCAGCAGGTTTGGTTCATCAAATTGCTGGGCGCTAATGTGAACTTGGGCAACATTGCTCCGGCAGAGTTGATCCCGCTTGAAACTTTACGGTTAGGCATACGGAGCGATACGTTTGACCATTTTTTGGGTTTGTAAAACATATCCTATATACGAACAAAGCCTCTGGTAGATACTGGAGGCTTTGTTATTTCTGGTGCATCGCTTTTGTGCCAGTCACATGTCCATCGGGCTTGCCTTAAAGTAGGACTTGTAAGCAGCCAATCGTTCCAGCAGTTTGGCCTCGTCTTTAATGATCTTCGCCTGCTCAGCTTTCCCGGTAGGCATAATCATAAAGCCATATGGCCCTTTCCTGTCGCCAAGAATAGCATTCCCCGGGTTATTTACAAAAGGGCCCTTTGTGGTGTCGCCGCCTATGTCGTTATTATTTAAATAGGGAGCGTAAAACATATAGTGCGACATCTGAGCGGTAACTATTTTATTATCAGGTGGATAGTTCGGATATACACGCATAACAGGAGCCAGCATGTACGAGAGGCCAGACCTTGCCGGCGCTTTATATATGCCCTTTCTGATCCGGTCCGTCACAATATCCCTGATCTGTTTAGCTGTTAACTTTCCTGAGGCCCGCATAGCCGCAACATCCATGGTGACACGAAAGATGGTTTTGGCGACTTCTGCGTCATAGCTAATGGGAGCAGCGAGGTCTTTCCTGAATTCGCCCCATTCCCATGATGTTCTCTCGATATAGCAAATAAAGCCATTGGTCCCCTTTTTGGCGATGTAATAGCCTTTCGCCGGTTCAAGTAAATAAACCGTAGCGCCTGCTCTCAGGTGCGGCGGAAGGGCGCTTAAAGCGAAATCGCGTTCCAGATCGGACGGCCATTTTTCAAGCTTCGTTGCGGCAGTTTCCTGGCTAAAACCTGTTGTAGGTAGCAATAATGTCAAAGCGATAAAAAACAGGAGGCTGCCTATGCATTTTTTTAGTGAAATGAATGAATTATTCATGGTCAAGTGGTTAAAGATCAAATCATTGTTTTACGGTATAATAAAGTTATCGTATAAAACGAATTAAAATAAGGGGCGATAACGTCAATCTGAGGGGCATTTGCGACGCCTCGATAGCACTCGGATTGGAGCGTCAATCGCAGATTAAGCTTTCCGGTCATTTCCAGAGGCATTTGTTTATATTCGGCTGCAAATAGTATGAAACTAATAAACCCCGACATTGACTCGTTCTATTCCACCACTTCGGAAGAAGGACGCCTGCAATTAGGCTTGGGTCCTTTAGAGTTTGAACGGAACAAAGAACTCATCAGCCGCTATCTCCCCAAAAAAGGAATTATAATTGATATCGGTGGCGGACCGGGTGTTTATTCAGAATGGCTGGCC
>JAICXZ010000606.1 GCA_025934475.1 Mucilaginibacter sp.
GAACTGATGACTTCAAGGTTTCGGCTACTATGGAAAGCTACTTCGCCAATTTTATCAAAACCTTTAATCCAAATGGCGATAGCCTGCCCGAATGGCCCGCCAACAAAAGCAGCGGCATTATGGATTACATGAATATTAATGTGACCAGCGCTGCGCAGCCAGCCAGCGATAGGCCAAGGTATTTGTTCCTTGAGCAGGCTGCAAATAAAAAATAAAGGCAGAATCCGTATTTTGGGCTAAAGCCCAAGGTCTTGATTGTTCTACTCCTCCCCGGACTAAAGTCCGGGGCAATGAATCAGCAAAGTGGATTCGACTTAATAGATAAAATCATTGCCCCGACCTTTAGGTCGGGGGAGAGTAACCGGCGACACGGGCTTTAGCCAAAATTCGCTTGCCAGGTCGGCGCCAGGTTGCGATTGACTTAGCAGAATCAGTAAAAGAATAATAATGAACTAAACTAAAACCGAGAGAGCCGCTTTGGGAAACCAGGCGGCTTTTGTTTTTATACGCAGATGAGCGCAGATTTTTTAGATTTGCTCCGTAATATGACCCTGGTACCTGATATCCGCAAAGTTAACGTTACCCGTTACGTGACACCTCTGCGCGAGGGTGGCTCACTGCCTGCTATTGCTGAGGCTGATGACGGGTTTTTGTACGTTATCAAGTTTCGTGGGGCGGGGCAGGGTGTTAAAGCGTTGATTGCAGAATTGATAGGCGGTGAAATAGCACGCGCGCTTGGCTTTAAAGTTCCGGAGATTGTGTTTGCCGGTTTGGATACCGCCTTTGGTCGTTCGGAGCCGGATGAGGAGATTCAGGACTTGCTAAAAGCAAGTGTGGGTCTTAATCTGGGTTTACATTACCTCTCTGGTGCCATTACATTCGATCCATCGGTTACCCATGTTTCTTATAAGCAGGCTTCGGAGATTGTTTGGATGGATTGCCTGCTTACGAACGTTGATCGTACACCCCGCAATACCAATATGCTCACCTGGAACAAGGAAATATGGCTGATTGATCACGGTGCAGCGCTTTACTTCCATCATTCGTGGGAAAATTGGGAGGAACAAGCCGTTAGGCCGTTTAACCAGGTGGAGAATCATGTTTTATTGCCAAGGGCAATTGAACTGGAAGAAATTGATCAGGAATTTAAACAAATACTGACCCCTGAACGCATAGAAGCAATTGTTTCGTTGATACCTGACGAATGGATAACAAGCGAATGGCTGGAAGAGCCGGACGAGGTAAGAAGCATTTATACTCAATTTTTAAACAGGCGTATCGCAGCGTCGGATATATTTGTAAAAGCAGCACAGCATGCAAGAGAGCAACGTATTTGAGTACGCAGTGATCCGTATCGTGCCCCAGGTGGAGCGCGAAGAATTCCTGAATGCAGGAGTGATCCTTTATTGCCCTAAGCTCAAGTTCCTGGAATGTCGTTGCTCTATAGATGACAATCGCCTTTGCTCATTTTCCAATAAAATCGATTTAAGCGAAATAAAGGCACATTTGCATGCCTTTGCCGAAATATGCCGCGGCGGTAAAGAAGGTGGTCCGATTGCGGAATTAGATATGGCGTCGCGATTCCGCTGGCTTACCGCTACGCGGAGCACGGTGGTGCAATCATCAAAAGTGCATCCGGGTTTAAGCGCAGATCCTTTGGCAACGCTCGAGAAATTGTATGCAGAGCAAGTGCTCTGATTGCCCTGTGTCAACCCTTTATCAACTTGGTTTTCGCTGCTAATTTCTATATTTACAAGGAATCTTATTAGCATGAAACAAAGTACATTTATACTCGGTATCGTTATCGGTTTGTTGATAATGTCAGGCAGCTTTATCGTGAAACATTATTTGCCCACAACCGATTTCGTTGATGGTTTTATGAGAGGATGTGGATTCGCAATAATGTTGGTTATGTTTTTTAACCGGTACCGTTTAAAGCATTCGTAATTCTTTCACTTTGAGTTTCCTGGCTCGAAATAAGCAGATCATCCTTTACGGCATCGCACTGGCGTTGTTCCTCTTCCTGCTCAAATGGCTGGAAATGCGCTACGTCGTCGCCGATGAAGAGTTGGATGTCTACATCGGCATCATCGCGCTCATATTTACAGGATTGGGTATTTGGCTGGCGTATAAATTGCGTAAACCTGCTTTGCAAACTGTGGTTATCGAGAAGGAGGTATACCGATCCGATTTCACTTTAAATGAAACTGAAGCAAAGCGCCTCAACCTCAGTAAACGTGAGCTCGAAGTTTTACAACTGATGGCCGAAGGCTTAAGCAACCAGGAAATTGCAGAAAAGCTTTTTGTATCTTTAAATACCATCAAAACCCACTCAGCGCAGATATTTGAAAAAATGGAAGTAAAGCGCCGCACGCAGGCCGTGGAAATGGGCAAACGGTTGAGCATCATCCCCTGAAAGTGCTCATGCTTTAGTATTAATTGTGCACTTCGGGTGCAAAATCACCCGAAAGTATTACCGGAAATTCGTATCCCTGTCTGAATTTTGACCTGACCAAAACATTTAAGACATGAAAACAAACACAATTGTTTACGGACTGCTTGCCGGCCTATTCGTAACCGTAATTATGGATATTGGCATGGCCAAAATTTATGACACCGACAGCGAAGGCAGCATGCTGCTCGGTTACACCACCATGCTGGTGGCATTCTCGCTCATCTTTGTCAATATCAAAAACTACCGGGACAAAAACGGTGGATTTATTTCTTTTAGCCGCGCGTTCAGAATCGGCTTAGCAATATCGCTCATCGCTTCAACTATATACGTGATCGGCTGGATGATCGAATATTATGTCTTCTTCCCCGATTTTTACGATAAATGCGAGATCCACCAGGTGGCTAAACTCAAGGCGGCGGGTGCGTCGCTGAACCAGATACAGGCGAAGGCACAGTCATACGAACAGATTAAACAAATGACAAAGAACCCAGTCGCTCATGCCTTGATGACCTACATTGAAATATTACCGGTTGGCCTGCTGGTTTCGCTGATTGCTGCTATTATGTTGAAACGGAAGCAAAGTGGCGCGAATGCCGCGCTTGCTAATCAGGGTGTTCAATAGGGGCTGTGCGCAAGGTTGCCCTCTTGAGAGGGGCAGGGGTGTGTCAGTAAAAAATCAGAGTAATCAATCGATAAAAAACTGCTGACTCAAAATCTTGCCATCCTGTACGTGGAACACGCACAGCTCGCTCAGACTCACACGACCGCGTTCTGCGTGGGTGAAATGCA
>JAICXZ010000794.1 GCA_025934475.1 Mucilaginibacter sp.
AATATGCGGAACGCCATAGTTGTCCCAGAGTATTTCGGTTTTCTGCTGCGCCTTTGCGGGACTGAAAATCAATAGCAAAACGCAGATGGTCAGCAAAGCTGAAGTCCTGATTGAACGGGCAAGGTTTGTCATAAGGCTTAAATTTAGGATTTTGAAAACAAATCAAACAGTCGATATGATATAGACTACCTGATAGTCAATAAAAACGAAGCCTTCCTCCCCTTAGTATTGCTGAAAGCTTAAACCAGCGAACAAATTGCCCAGAGGGAAGTAACCGAGATCAAAACCCATAACAGAGCACCCTGCAAAAGCGGCATAAAACCTACTGTCTTCAGATTTTTGAATGAAAGCCCGGTGCCAATAAGAAATAGGGTTAATGTGAGTCCCGTTTTGGCTAACGAAGTAATGTATGGAACAAAGGGTTTGATAAAGGGGATATAAGTATTAAGCAGCATTGCCAGTATAAATAACCCGATAAAGTAGGGGATACTGATGCCTTTGCCGCCGTTTTTGAAAAGCAGTGAAGTAATAAACGCAACGGGTACTATCCACAATGCCCGGGCCAGCTTAACTGTGGTGGCCACCTGCAATGCCTGTTGCCCATAATGAGAGGCCGCACCAACCACTGAACTGGTGTCATGAATCGCGATTGCACACCACAAACCAAATTGGGTTTGTGACAGATGCAAGCGATGGCCGACAAAAGGAAAAAGAAAAAGAGCAACCGAGTTAAGTATAAATATTGTCCCCATTGCCACGCTGATCTGTTTTTCGCCGGCTTTGATCACGGGTGATAAAGCTGCAACGGCGCTTCCACCACAAATGGCAGTGCCGGCTGACACCAGGAAAGAAGTTTTCTTTTCAATTTTCATGAGGTAGCCAGCCACTATGCCGATCGCCAAAACGCCGATAATTGAAATTGCAGTGAAAACAATACCTTCGCGACCGGCTTTCACGGCGCTGTAAATATTCATTCCGAAGCCCAGTCCGACTACCGATATTTTAAGCAACAAGTTAGTCGCTTTGTGATTGAGGTGAGCAAAGGGATGCTCCATAAGTTGAGCCAGTATTAATCCAAGTAATAGAGCGAGCGGAGGTGTGATTGCGGATGTTAAACATACGAGCGCTGCTGCGATGAATATGGCTTTGCGAGAAGCCAGGCTTAGTTTCAAGCTGTCTTGTGATGCTTTTAAGTGTGTCGAGTCCATTGTTGAGAAGAATTTGAACGACGCAAAATTGACGCTTATTCCGTCACCAGACCAATCTTAAATCATGATCTTCGATTACTTTAAGTTATGACGATCGCTTGTTAGCCGACAGAAAGAGATAATTTAGACAGTAACATTAGGCTGGCTTTGGTATCTTAGTAAATAGCATATGAAAAGATCGGCGTTGCTGTTACTATTAATCCTGGCGGGATGCACTTCCCGAACTCCAGAAATGCAGGTGGCTGTAAAATTATCCGATGATACTCATTCCATCCAGATTTTAGGTTTTGATAAGGCAATTATTGGCGATATTGGCCGCGATACGGTAGCGGGTGTGTGGCAGAATCTGCTGCCGGTCTATAAAATGCCCGCGGATACCGATATGAAGGATTTCCAGGTAGCCCAACCCGGAAAGTATGTGGTGAAGGATAGCCTGGTGAAATTCACACCCGACACCCCGTTTAAAAAAGGACAGGTTTATTTCGTGAGGTATTTTGATTACCAGGGCATTAAACATGCGTGGCAAATCATAGATGGAAAGAAACGGTTAGGTGCGGCACAACATCGGGATTTGGTATTCAGCTATTAACACGTTTGCCATTAGCAAACGTTCCTATGGAACGTAATATTCATTTTTATTTTTTCTACCGACCAATCGTCCCGATGGGACGAACATCGGTATGAGTTTTATTGGGTTCCATCGGAACGCCTGGTGAATTAACCAGCCGCAACAATTTGACCGCAAGCCTTTTGATTTCAAATAATAATTTGTATGTTTGCAACGTAATTAAAAGAGTACGAGGGGGCCGCAGCCCCCTCTTTTATTTTACCTACTTGAAAAACCGGTAAAAAATGGATATCGAAAAGCGGGTTAAAGAACTGGTTGAAGAGAAAATTGCCGATAAGCCGGAGCTGTTCGTGGTGAGTATAAAAATGCCGTCACCAGGAAAGCTGATCATCCTGCTGGATGGTGACAAGG
>JAICXZ010000774.1 GCA_025934475.1 Mucilaginibacter sp.
AAACACCGTCAGCAATTTTTTACTGTCATCATAAAAGGTTTTGTGATAATTCTTCCAGTCGTATGTTCCCGGGGGGGTATCCTCACCTATCCCAACATTGTGCTGCCAGTTGATACTCAGATCGATGTCGATTGGTCTTTGATGCTCAGAAAGCGCGATGGTTTGTGTCCAGGGCGTGTTATCGATAGTTCCTGAAACCTGCACTTTAACCCGTACCGGGCCGTTCTCAATTATCTTTATTTCAGCAGGTGATTGATCAGACTTCTTCAATCCGCCGTCCTGGTAAAAATTCCCACGCAGCGTATTAAAGCCCAGAGTATCATGCCGGTCGACAAACTCCTTCTGCAGTTGTTTGTCATAAAGACTTGTGATGCGCCCGCCATGAGCGGAACTTATAATAAGTTTATACAGATCCGTTTCCAGTCTGTAAGCGCCGTTCTGAAGCTTTTCTATCTTGGCGCCGGTTTTAACGGCTATGCTATTTTGCTGAACGATCCTAAACTTAGCAAAGCCAAATGCGGCTACATCAGCGTCGAATAATATTTTATGTTGATGGGTCGAATCGGTTATAATTTGCGACGCTATCTTCTTACCATTCGGGTCAACTATTGATATTTGTTTATTTGCGAATTCAGCCGGAATATTGACTTCAACAGGCTCTTGCCGCGAATGAAGCTGAGCGTTATAAACCGTAATCCCCGATTGGGTCTTTTGGTTTAATGCATTGTTAACCAGGCTATCACTAATCGAATTACTATTATTTGTCCAGCTCACAACCTTATCTGCCCAGGTATTACCCGGTTTACCATTGTAGAGCACAATCCAGCAATCATGATGCTGCGAGAGCAAAAGTGTGCGCCACGCGCTGTCCAATTTTGCCTGCGGCCATGGATGCGGTTTATATAGATCCATGAGCGCTACTACTTTTTCGGCGCCAATCAGTTTGTTTTCAGCCGCCCGCACCTGTTGAGCAATTCTTTGCGTCACTTGAGAACCCCAAACAAGGCTTACCAAAACATCCTCCTGGCTTACTTTCCACACAGGAGCCGGATCACTTTTTACGGCATCAAAATATTGTCGCCAGGTTACGTATTTGTTTTTTGCCGTGGGCTCGTTGCCTCCGCCCTGGAAAGGGCCGCCTTTCCAACCGGCATCCTGCAAAGTCATGCCTACCGGATGTTTAATTCCGGCTTCAAATGACGATTGGATATATTGCGGTGAGTTGTTCCATGCGATCGTCTGCCAGGTCGATCCAGGCAAAAGTTTTTCATTTGCATACCTGGGCACTGTAAGTATCCGGCTGCCATCCGGCCCTTCCAGGCTAACAAGCTCGCCACCATGCGCAAGTGTGTATCCGCCGAAACAGGTATTGGGGTTTTTAAGGGATGCGTATTTAATGCCAAATGAAGTCAATATCTCGGGTAGCGCACTCGTAAAACATGGCTCCTCTGAGGAATACGAAGAAAAAGTGATTCCCGGAAAATCCTTGCGCAGCATTTTCATACCGTAAGCAAATTGCCGTATAATGCTTTCGCCGTCGATATTGAACAGATAGCTCTGTGCGTACGAAGGGTTAACATATTCAATACGGCCGGTATATCCCGGACCCGAGATCATAGATTTGAATTCACGATAGGCAGCTGAGTCAACTTTTGCGGCACGATCCCAAGTCTCTGGCTCTATCTCCAGGTTGATGTTCCAGTATGGATGCTTTTTCAGCATATCCACCATAAACCGGGTATTCCAGTCTGGATAGTGCCCCCAAACGCCACCATGATACCCATCGATATAATAAGTAGCGCCCTGGCTGTGGGCACACAATGGCGTTGAAAGGCCAAAGCCGGCTATAATAGCCAACCTTTTTAAGCCTTTAACTTTAAAAGGTAGATGTTTTTTCATGGGGAGATGGTGCGCCAGCAGGCGTGATGGTAAAATGATGTATTTGCGGACGGTTGTCCCGATAAATTTCGGTAGTAAGCAGTTCAATTTCTTTTAGCCAGGCCTCCCTGACACTTTTGAATCTGGCCGTACGATAGGTAGGTAGGGTAACCGCCACAAAAAAGTCCTTTTTGGCATAGTTCTGCAGCGAATCCATGGTCGATTCTGCATCATTATATAACATGCCTTTGGGTTTCAAAATAGAATAATGCAGCCAATAATATTGGCGAAGCCTGCGCTCAATATCCCATCGCTCCTCGTTCAGGTGCATTATGGCCAATGCTTGTTGGTACTGCGGCGTAGAATGATACACCGCCAGGTTAACGCCCGAATCTAATTGAGCGCCGAACCATTTCCCGATATAGGTATTGTCAATCCGCAATTCGAATTCTTTATCGGCCGGT
>JAICXZ010000363.1 GCA_025934475.1 Mucilaginibacter sp.
ATCCTTACCGTTGCAACCGGTTTGGAAGAACATAATAACTATGCCGTCGATTTTATCGAAGCGACCCGCTGGATAAAACAAAACCTGCCGCTGGCCAAAGTGAGCGGCGGTGTTAGCAATATTTCCTTCTCGTTCCGCGGCAATAACGTGGTGCGCGAGGCAATGCACTCGGCATTCCTTTATCATGCTATCAAAGCCGGGTTGGATATGGGTATCGTAAACGCCGGTATGCTGGAGGTTTACGAGGAGATACCAAAGGACTTGCTCGAATATGTGGAGGACGTTTTATTGAACCGTCGAACGGATGCAACCGAACGCCTGGTAGAATTTGCCGAAACGGTAAAAGCCAAAGGCAAAGAAATTGTTAAGGACGAAGAATGGCGCAAGGGTCCGGTTGAGGAACGCCTTTCACATGCTTTAGTAAAAGGCATTGTTGAATACCTGGATGAGGACGTTGAAGAAGCACGCCAAAAGGCTGCTAAACCGCTCGATGTGATTGAAGGTCCGCTGATGGACGGTATGAACATCGTTGGTGATCTCTTCGGCTCTGGTAAGATGTTTTTGCCGCAGGTGGTGAAATCGGCCAGGGTAATGAAGAAGGCAGTGGCTTATTTGCTGCCATTTATTGAGGCTGAAAAAGAAAAAAATGGGGGAAGCTCATCGTCTTCGGCCGGTAAGATATTGCTGGCGACCGTTAAAGGCGACGTTCATGATATCGGCAAAAATATAGTAGGCGTGGTTTTGGCCTGCAACAATTTCGAGGTGATCGATTTGGGTGTGATGGTTCCTGCGCAAAGGATCATTGAGGAAGCCAGGAAAAATAATGTAGATATTATTGGGTTAAGTGGTTTGATCACCCCTTCGCTGGATGAAATGGTGCATTTCGCCAAAGAAATGGAGCGCGAAGGATTTACCATTCCGTTGTTGGTTGGCGGTGCCACTACATCGCGCATTCACGCGGCGGTAAAGGTTGCGCCTAACTATTCCGGTGCTGCCGTGCATGTGCTTGACGCTTCACGAAGTGTGACTGTTTGCAGTAGCCTGTTAAACAAAGAAACCCGCAATGGCTACATTCAGGGTATCAAAGACGAATACGCCAAAGCCCGCGAGGCGCACCTGAACAAACGTTCTGATAAACGTTTTGTGAGCATTGAGGATGCACGCAGTTCCAGGTTACAGATTAGCCTCAACGGCTCAATTGCTCCAAAGCCGACCTTTACTGGGACGAAGGTAGTCGAGGCATTTCCTTTAGAAGAACTTGTTCCGTATATCGATTGGACGCCATTTTTCCATACCTGGGAACTGCGCGGCAGCTACCCTAAGATATTTGATGATAAGGTAGTTGGCGTTGAGGCTAAAAAGCTTTTTGACGATGCACAAAAGCTGCTGGACAAAATCGTTAAAGAAAAACTATTACAAGCCAACGGCGTGATCGGTTTCTGGCCGGCGAGCAGCGTAGGTGACGATATCGAACTTTATACCGACGAAAGCCAAAAGCAAGTACTGACACGCATTCATACCTTGCGCCAGCAGGCCGAGAAAGTAAAGGGCGAGCCATACTACGCTTTGTCAGACTTTATCGCGCCGAAAGAAAGTGGCATACCGGATTATTTTGGCGGTTTTGCTGTAACAGCCGGTATTGGCTGTGACGAACTGGTAGCCAAATTTGAAAAAGATCACGACGACTATAACAGCATCATGGCCAAAGCACTAGCCGATCGACTGGCTGAGGCTTTCGCCGAAAAGATGCACGAACTTGTTCGTCGTGAGTACTGGGGTTATGCTAAAGATGAAGCTCTGAGCAATGAGGATTTGATCAAGGAAGAATATCAGGGCATACGTCCGGCGCCGGGCTATCCTGCATGTCCCGATCATACCGAAAAAACTACCTTGTTTGAATTGCTCAAAGCGGGCGACAATGCCAAAATGCACTTAACCGAAAGTTTGGCCATGATGCCTGCTGCATCTGTGAGTGGATTTTATTTTGCTCACCCTCAATCGAGATATTTCGGGTTAGGCAGAATTGGTAAGGACCAGGTGGAAGATTACGCGAAGCGTAAAGGAATGTCCCTTGAGGAAGCAGAACGCTGGTTAAGTCCAAATCTCAATTATTAGTTGCAGTGGCAGTAGCAGTAGCAGTTCTTATATTTGGGCAATGACAGGAAGTTTTAGAGAACTCAAAGTATATCAGTTAGTTTTTCAGGCAGCAAGAGAGGTTCGTATATTGACCTTTAAATTCCCAAAAGAAGAAACGTATTCATTGACTGACCAGATTCGAAGATCGTCACGATCAGTTTGTACTAATATCGGCGAAGGTTATAGAAAGCGAATTTACCCAAAGCATTTTTCCTCCAAAATGACGGACGCAGATGGCGAAGCAACTGAAACATCTATGTGGCTCGATTTTGCCTTAGATTGCCAATACATTAATGAAAAAGAGCACAACGATCTTCAAGAGAAATATAACGAAATCGGCCGAATGCTAAATTCAATGGCCCTAAATCCCGAAAAATTTACACCTAAAACCCCAACTGCTACTGCCACTGCTACTAATCTTAAACAATGAAAATAACCGAGCATATCGCAAACGCCAAAGGCAAAACGCTTTTCTCATTTGAACTGTTACCGCCTATAAAAGGGCATACCATACAAAGCATTTATAATGCAATCGACCCCCTGATGGAGTTTAACCCGCCGTTTATCGACGTGACTTACCATCGCGAGGATTTTATTTACAAGCAACATGAGAATGGTTTGCTGGAGAAGGTTTCCTATCGTAAACGTCCCGGTACGGTAGCTATCTGCGCGGCTATCATGAACAAATACAAGGTAGACGCGGTGCCACACCTCATATGCGGCGGTTTTACCCGGGAAGAGACCGAGAATGCTTTGATCGATCTTCAATTTTTGGGTATCGATAACGTTTTGGTGCTGCGTGGTGATGCACGTATGGCCGATTCAGGTTTTATACCTACGCCGGGCGGACACTCCTACGCCTGCGACTTGCTGGACCAGGTAGTGAACATGAATAAAGGCAAATACCTGTACGAGGATCAGGAGGTGGCAAACACCGATTTCTGCATTGGCGTGGCAGGTTATCCCGAAAAGCATTTCGAGGCTCCAAACATGAAGACCGACTTCAAATACCTGAAACAAAAGGTAGACATGGGCGCAAATTTTATCGTGACGCAAATGTTTTTCGATAACAGCAAATATTTCGAGTTCGTGAAACTCTGTCGCGAAAATGGCATTAATGTGCCTATTATTCCGGGATTAAAACCGATCACTGCTTCAAAGCAATTGATCAGCTTACCAAAAATATTTCATATCGATATCCCCGACGACCTGAGCGATCTGATACACAATTGTAAATCGGAAAAAGAAGTTAAAGATGCGGGAATCGAGTGGATGATCAGTCAATGCAAAGAACTGGTTAAATTCGGCGTACCGGTGCTGCATTTTTATACCATGAGTAACCCCGGACCGACAAGAAAAATTGCAGAAGCGATTTTTTAATTAAGATTTGCGAAGAAGGTAAAAGACATCATCAAGCGTCTTGAAGAGGAAGGGTGGGTCTTGGCGAGGCAAAAGGGTAGTCACAAACAGTACAAGCATCCTGATAAAAGAGAACTTATCACGTTACCAGACCATGGTAGCAACAAGGAACCATCGATAGGAGTGCTGAATGACATATTCAAAAAAGCAGGATGGAAATAGCAATTAATAAAAACGTTATATTTGTATATGGACTATTTAGTGGTGTTTGAACATGCTCCTGACGGAGCTATCTGGGCTAGAGTACCTGATTTACCAGGATGCTACTCTTGCGGGGAAACACTTGCCGACGCCAAACTTCAAATAAAAGATGCGATAGAATTGCATTTAGAAGGCTTAAAAGAAGAAGGTTTGGATATCCCCCAACCGCAGGTCTTTAAGGCCGAACTCATCCATGTTTAAATTGTAATTCAAGACACTATTCGCGAAATTGCAGAAGCGATTTTTTAATCGTATATTTATATATCTAAACCTTAGCTACAATTGAAATTATTTTTTACTACACTGTTAGTTGCAATAGCAGCAACTGTATTTGCACAATCTAATTACCACGAAGGCATTGTTATTAAAAATATCGGCGATACGCTCAGGGGCTATATTGATTATCGCGAATGGGAGCAATGCCCTACCACTATCAATTTTAAATTAAGTAAAGACGACCGTGAAGTGCAGCATTTCGATCCCCATGTTATTAAAGAATTCCAGATCAACGGAATGGAAACCTATGTTACCTACCGGGGAATTATTAGCATGGACAAAACCAGTTTTCCTGATCTGCCATTAGCAGCAGATACCAGTAAGAAGATGGATACTATTTTTCTGAAACAAGTTGTTAAAGGCAAATACTTAACCCTGTTTTATCAAAACGATAAAACCAAAACCCGGCTGTTTGTTGCGGAGAATAATGCTGACCCCATAGAACTTAAATATTCGCAGTATTATGAGGACGGTACAGAACTTCGGGTGAATACAAGGTACAAAAATCAGCTAATTTATTATGTTACCAAATATGCTCCGGACAACAATAAGTTAATACAGGAAACTGGCCATGTTAATTACGAGGAA
>JAICXZ010000769.1 GCA_025934475.1 Mucilaginibacter sp.
CCGTATGGTGGAGCGACATCAACCTCAGGTTTGACAGCGACAAATTTGACGCCTTATATAACAAGGTAACAGATTACCTGGCTGAGCGCGAAATATTTGTCCGCGATTCCTCAGTTTGCGCTAACGAAAAATATCACCTGGATATCCGGGTAGTTACAGAAATGGCCTATCAAAATCTTTTTGTACATCACCTTTTCCGCCGGCCAGAACTGGTAAACTCCTCGGTAAAACCGGAGTGGACCGTAATTGCTGCACCCGGCTTCAGGGCTGATCCTAAAGTTGATGGAACAAGACAACACAATTTCTCGATCATCAATTTCAGTCGAAAGATGATACTGATCGGTGGTACCGGCTATACCGGCGAGATTAAGAAGGGAATATTCTCAGTGTTGAATTTTATTCTGCCACATGAAAAAAAGGTACTTTCAATGCATTGCTCAGCCAATGTTGGAGCCAAAGGTGATACGGCAATTTTCTTTGGGTTGTCCGGAACCGGTAAAACTACTTTGTCAGCCGATCCCGATCGCGCCCTAATCGGCGATGATGAACATGGCTGGAGCGACTACACCATATTTAACATAGAAGGAGGCTGCTATGCCAAGTGTGTCGACCTGACCTGCGAAAAGGAGCCGCAGATATATAATGCGATAAAGTTCGGAGCATTGCTGGAGAATATCCATTTTTTCAATGGAACGCGTGTAGTAAACTACGCCAATATCGAAAAGACTGAAAACACCCGGGGTGCTTATCCTTTATATAATGTAGATAATGTGGTGACGGCTTCACTCGGGGCATCGCCCAAAAATATCTTTCTGCTCACCGCCGATGCATTCGGTGTTTTGCCGCCAATCTCCAGGTTAACTAATGCCCAGGCTATGTACTATTTCATTTCAGGCTATACCGCCAAGGTGGCCGGAACAGAAACGGGCATATCTGAACCTAAGGCTACTTTCTCGCCGTGCTTTGGCGAGGCCTTTCTGCCGCTGCATCCCGCAGCTTATACAAATTTGCTGGGTAAAAAACTGGAAGAGCATGATGTAAATGTATGGCTGGTAAATACCGGCTGGACCGGCGGCCCTTTCGGCATCGGCAAACGGATGCGGCTTAAATATACCAGGGCAATGATAACAGCGGCATTAAATGGCGAGTTGGACAATGTGAATTTTAACGAGCATCCGCAGTTTAATTTACAGATGCCGGCAATTTGCCACGGTGTGCCCGAACACATTCTGAATCCACGTAACACCTGGGCCGATAAGGATAGTTACGACGACAAGGCCAACCAGCTTGCAACAGAATTTATCAAAAATTTTGAGAAGTATGCTATCCATTGTGATTTACAGGTAATTAGTGCGGGGCCGAACGCCACTGTATCAGTGTAATTACAAAGTTTTTGCAGATTGCTGTTTGCGATTATCAAAAAATATATTTTTCATTGTAAAAAATTGTCTGTTGAAACGGGCAATTTTTTGCATTTAAGCGTTGGTTAAATCACATTAACATGCGAAAACCAACTTTTATATTAAATAATCATAAAGAATGGAACAAAAAGTTTTTTTATTTCCCGAAAATTCTAATTTTGTTATCCGCTTTTTGCACAGCACATTAATTAACTTTATTATAAACAAAAACTAAACAAAAACTAAAAGTAATGGCAACCGCACCAACAAAACCAACTACTCCCGTTAAGAAAGAAGGCTCAGGCGCATCCGGAACGTTTGCACTTTTGACGATCCCAATTTGCATCATTGTCGGTATTCTCATTTTCGTATTCATCTTAGGCGATGGCAGCCACTACGCCGGTGGTAATCCCGATAATAATCCAACCGATATCTATGGTACCGTACACAAGGGCGGCTACCTGGTGCCTCTTATCATGTCTTTCGTAATGATGGTTATCGTATTCTCAATTGAGCGCTCTATTGTTATCGGCAGGGCTGCCGGTACAGGAAGCGTGGATTCTTTTGTTAGAAAGATCACTTCATTGCTTAACGCAGGTAACATCGACGGCGCTAACGCTGAGTGCGACAAACAAAAAGGCTCAGTTGCTAACGTTATCAAATCCGGTCTTAAAAAATACCGCGAAATGGAAGCTGATCAAACTTTGACCATCGACCAGAAAACACTTGCTATCCAGAAGGAAATTGAAGAAGCTACCGCTTTGGAAATGCCTATGCTTGAGCAAAACCTCACAATCATCGCCACACTGGTATCCATCGGTACATTGTCGGGTCTGTTGGGTACAGTATTAGGTATGATCAGGGCCTTCGCTACACTGGCTGCATCAGGCGCTCCAAGTCCTCTTTCCACTCTTCAAAACAAACTCAAAGGCTGTCTTTTGGGGGGTGCGATTGGTGATGCGCTGGGGGCTCCAGTCGAGTTTCAAAGAGCCA
>JAICXZ010000156.1 GCA_025934475.1 Mucilaginibacter sp.
AGTCCTTCCTCCTATCCTGCCTACCGCTTTTATATCGCCAACTTTGGCAACACCGACCACCAGGGTACTGAATATCAGCGGACCAACGATCATCCGGATCAGCCTTAAAAAGATATCACTCAGCAAACTAAAATACTCAAGTTTATCCTCTCGTTCACTAACTGCCTTTTTGCTTGCTTCAAGTTGAAGTGTCCGTCCGTTTCTGAGTTGATGATATGCGGACGAAGTGGTGTCCGTTATTTTACTGAGTTGAATATCAGCGGCTTTTACCTGGGCATCGGCTGTACTGATCTTCGAATTAATATCGGTCAGCACATTGGTATTGTAAATGTATCCAACACCAACTCCAATAATGAGTGCGATAACGATGTAAAGGGTCAGCCTGCTTTTGTGCATCTTAAACGAGACCGCGAAACTACAACTATTTCACGTAAACAGGTAGCCCCTACGGGGCATTTTCCTGTTTGAAATTTCGGGCTACAAAGCGGAAGTCCCTATGGGACTTGTATTTCGGCCGTCTGAGATTAGTTGTATGCTATCTGATTTCACCAAAAAGAAATTTCTAGATGCGGCTACTGTTTTCCAGACAATATATTAACGGCAATGCGATGGGTTCCATCGAAGCCATTACATGCAATTGGATTTCAATGTCCCGTAGGAACTACCGCTTTATAGCTAAATATATTTATATAATATGTAGCTCCGTAGGTGCTACCCATTATATTTGCCAAAATGAGCATCAAAGCCTACGGATTAGCAGATATCAAAAAGGAACTCCAGTTTCACGACAAGAGCTACCTTGTTGAGCTGTGCCTGCGCCTGGGTCGCTATAAAAAAGAAAATAAAGAACTCCTCGCCTATTTGCTTTTTGATGCCGATAATGAACGTGGATTTATTGATAACGTCGTCGCCGAAACCGGTTTCATGTTCAGCCAGCTACCATCAAACAATTACCAGATGGCCAAAAGCATGCGCAAAATATTGCGGCTGCTCAGCAAATACATCAAATTCATGGGTTCAAAAGAGGCTGAGATTGAGTTCCTGCTCAGCTTTTGTCGCAATTATATCGAATATGCTGATCGCAGAGGTTCATATAAACCAATGCGCCTTATATTTACCCGCCAGTTAGAGAAGATCGTCAAAGCAATAGCCAAACTACATGAGGATTTGCAGTTTGACTATACGCAGGAGTATGACGCCATATTGAATCAGGCCCAGGAACAATTCAGATGGTTTTATAAGGATGATCATGTGTTGTAACAAATGACTTTAACTAAAATCTAACCTTAAAATTAACTGATTTTGAACGAACGGGAAGCGGCCTTCAAGCAAATATTTGAAGCTAATTCAAAAAAGATATACCACCTGTGCTATGGTTACACAGGCGACGATGACGCCGCCGACGACCTGATGCAGGAAACTTTTTTGAAGGTGTGGCAAAACCTGGATAAGTTCAGAAACCAGGCCCAAATTTCAACCTGGATCTATCGTATCGCAGTTAACACCTGTTTGACCTGGCTTCGTTCAGAGAAACGGCAGGCCAAAGATGAGCTAACCCCACAGATAGCTGAGAGCAAGAGGGAGGAATTGAGTGAGAAGAATGAGCAGGTTGCGCTGCTCTACAAGTGCATATCAAAGTTGGAAGAATCGGAAAGAATTATCATTACCATGGTACTTGATGAAGTGCCGTACCCCGAAATTGCTGAGATTTCGGGCATATCAGAAGGGAATTTGAGGGTGAAGATCCATCGTATTAAACAAAAATTAACGGAGCTGTATAACCACTATGAAAGACTTTGATCATCTGATGTCCGTTTGGCAGGATCAGCCAAAACGCGACCAGCTTTCAGTGGAGGAGGTACTGAAGCAGGTTAAAAAAGGAGTGCGCGGCATTAAGAGCCAGTTGTACTGGGGCATTGTGGCCACCATGGCGGTGATAGTGCTTACGTTTGTGATCACATTCTTTTTCGTATTCAAATGGCTCACCTATCTGGGTCTTTTCATTATGCTCTTCACCATGCTGATGTATGCCGTAATGGTGATCCGCAATTACCGCATCCTCAACCGGCGCGATGCCACCATCAACCCGGTCGAATACTTGCAGGATCTGAAACAATACCAGCGCAACCGCGCCAAAATAACCGGCTGGTTCTTCTACCTGTATTTACTGCTCATTAGTCTTGGATTATCATTGTATTTTATCGAGATACTTCAAAACGCGACCACTTTTTACAAGGTATCGGTGTACGTTATTACCATCGCCTGGTTTTTGTTCCTCACCTTCTATTACAAGAAACGCATCTTCAGGAACGAAGAAGAAAAGCTGAACCTGATGATAGAGCGGTTGGAGCGGTTGCAGGGGCAATTTGAGTAAGGAGGTAAAAGGTTAAAGGCGAAAGGTAAAAGGTTTTTTAAAAAAAGTGATCAACCGTTTTTGGGGGTTTTATTTTCCTTTTTTACTCCATTTTGTCGGATAATTTTCATCTTTTCCTAAGTCAACCTTTCGCCTTTAACCTTTTCCCTTTCACCTCTATATTTGCGGTATGTCCACACCAATTACCATCACGTCTGTTCGTCCGTCCGATGTTGATCAACTGCTGTCGCTGAGTCGTAAGACTTTTTATGATGCATTTGAGCATTTGAACAATCCGGCAGATTTTGAGGCCTACACATCAGTAGCCTTTACCCGTGAGAAGCTTTTGGCTGAACTCGAAAATCCTGATTCTCAATTCTATTTTGCAGTTATTGATAATGAGCCTGTTGGTTATGTCAAACTTAATTATCGCAATACTCAGACTGAATTCAAAGACACTGATGCAATTGAGGTGGAACGAATCTATGTATTGGCAAGCCAGCAGGGAAAAAAGATAGGCAATCAGCTATTAGATTTTGCGATTGACAAAGCTATCAAAGAGGATATGAAATACATCTGGCTCGGCGTTTGGGAGCATAACCACAACGCGCAGCGGTTCTATGCCCGTAACGATTTTGTTGAATGTGGCTCTCACCATTTTTGGGTGGGGAACGATCAGCAGACGGATATTTTGATGAAGAAGGAATTGAGGTGAGTTGATTAAGTCAGATTAAGTTGGATTGAGTTGAATAAGTTCAGAGGCAACCTAATCAACTCAATCAACCACATAACTTAATCAACTAATAAATAATTGCTATTTTGTAAGCCTTATCATCCAAAAAGCTTGAAATCGCTAAAATCGTTACTCCTATCCATCCTATTCTTTTGCTTTTGTGTCGGTCATTTGCTTGCCCAACCGCTAACGCCTAAAGATAACGGCTTAAAAGAATTCAGCATAAAGGATCCTAAGCTTGGGTTAATCCGCTTTTATGTTAATGCTGAAAACCTGCAAAAGAAAGAACCTCTTTTTATCGATGTCAATGGAAGTGGAGGGTTGCCGTTGTGTCTGTATGTGAAAGGGAAGGGATTCAGCGAAGTTTCTTTTACCTATAACAGCGATATCAAGAATGCTGTCAAAAAGTATTATCATTACATTATCCTGGGTAAACCGGGAACCCGGTTTTGCGACAGTATAACTACCAACCAGGATTCAAAACATGTTGATAGACACGCATTAGTTGCCAACTATAAGTTTTCGAAAGAATACAACCAGCGTCTCAGCCTTGGTTGGCGGGTAGATGCAACCAAAAAGGTTATTACCTATCTCATCGGGCATGGCTATTGGGATGGCACGCAAATAGTGGCTCAGGGCTATTCTGAAGGAGCTCAGGTGGTACCGTCGCTGGCTGTTGCCGATAAACGCATTACGCACGTTGTAGCTATTGTCGGAAGCGGGTTAAACCAGTTTTACGATGACATAATGGCCTGGCGGGTTAAAGCTACCAAAGGCGAGATCACCCAACAACAGGCACAGGACAGCGTCAATGCCGAATTAAAACGAATCAAAGACATCTATCATCACCCCGACAATACAAAGCTTCAATATTCGGGACACTCCTATAAAAGATGGGCTAGTTTCGGCCTTAACCCTCCTTTTGAACAACTGAGAAAGCTTAGAATCCCAATTTATATGATTGCCGCGACAGCCGACAAAAACTCACCTATTTACGGGTTGGATTACGTACAGCTCGATTTCATACGGCTGGGCAAAACCAATTTAACTTACGATACCTGCGTCGGCTGCGATCATGCACTCAACAGCAGCGAAAATGGTAAAACAATAAATCACGATTATTTTCCCAAAATACTGAAATGGCTGGGCCGGGATTAAGAATCTTTTACCTTTATTCTTTCGCCTTTCACCCCAGGAGTCCGTCCGTCCGATAAAGTGTTGCACATTTGCGGACACCTACATACCTGTTATATAAATCAGCGAAAAACCTTTACTTCCGTTAACTGTTAATATGCTGTAAATCACCATATCATGAAAGCTACAGTTGCCGTTTGGATAGCCACATTTTACCTGGTCGCATTTTACACGCTTCTGCATTTTGACGCCTCGCCCCTACTTACCGGGCTTGTATATTTGTCGGTTCCATTGGTAATTATTTGCATGGTTCTAATCGTCCTGTTAGACGACACCGCCAAATACCCTGAATTGAAAGATGAAGAATGGGGCTATGCGGATAAGAAGAAAGAAGACCTTTGGATAGTTTAAGGAGGCAAAAGGATAAAGGTAAAAGGCTAAAGGTTCAAAAATGTCAATCTTCTTCAGGCGTGGTCACAAATAAACCCTTTACCTTTCGCCTTTTACCTTTCACCTAAAAAAATCAATCCCGCATAAAAGGATTAAAATTCCGCGTCCCCACGTTCATACCCGCTGCCCTGCATATAGTTTTATCACCAAACTTGAAGTTGATCCTATCCATCGCCTGGTATAGTTTGATCTGCTGTTCGTTGTCGTCAAACAAATTGATCTGATAACTTCCAGTCGCAAGGTCACTCAATCTTACGCCTATCAGCCGCACCGGTCGACCATTATCCCAGGCACGGGTCAGCAGGTTCTTTATTCCGGGAATCAAGATGTGTTCTGCAGCTGTTAGTGGGATCTTTTCCTGCAGCGTATGGGTTTCGAAATTATTGTACCTGATTTTGATAGCCAGGCAGGATGCCAGCTTATTTTCACGTCTCAGTTTGGATGATAGTTCTTCCGTCATCGAAACCAGCGTGGTTTCAAGTGTGCGCCTGTCGCTGATATTATTGCCAAAAGTATTCTCGGTCGAGATCGATTTCCGGTCCGAATGCGGCACCACGTCGCCATGATCTATCCCCCTTGCCTTTTCGTAGATCCATAGTCCATTCTTGCCAAAAACGGTCTGTAAAAACTTCAGCTCCACCTTTTGCAGTTGCCCTATGGTCTCGATGCTGTAAGCGTATAATTTTTTACAGGCGCTCTCACCCAGCCCTGGAATAGCTCTAATAGGCAAGGGTGCAAGGAAAGCCATCTCGCTGCCATGCGGCACAAAAAGCTGACCGTTGGGCTTTGCCTTATTGGTGGCCATCTTGGCTATCGTCCGTCCGCTTCCGAGTCCAAATGATATGGGTAGTTTCGTTTCTCTTATAATACGCTGCCGTACATCCGATGCCAGTTTATAAGGATCAAAATAGCGATCTGTACCGGTGAGGTCGATATAAAACTCATCTACTGAGGCTTTCTGATACAGCGGCACCATCTCGTCGATAATGTTAGTCACGCGTTTCGAGAAGAGCGAATATCGCTCGTGATTACCTCTAACACTTATAGCGTGCGGGCACAATTGAAAGGCTTCTTTCGACGACATGCCAGAATGCACCCCGAATTGCCTGGCCTCGTAACTGCACGAGGCCACAACACCACGCTGTGCATTACCGCCAATGATCACCGCTTTGCCTATCAGCGACGGGTCATACAAGCGCTCCACCGATACGAAGAACGAATCCAAATCGATATGCATGATGTAGCGCTTGGATGCCATACTGCAAAATTGGAAAAAGTTTTGATATTTTACTAATATATTTAGTATTTCATCAAATAAAAAAAGCCAGGGCTCAAAGCATCGCGCCCCGAACCCCGGCTCTCCATTCTACATTCAAGATCTTTTATTGAGGCTTGCTCTTCTGGATAATATCGCAGCGGTACATTTCGCCGGTAGGTGTCAGTGTTATCTGTCCTGCTGCAGCGGCGGCTAAAACATCGTTATCGCTAAGAAATTGTTTCGGTGCAATGGTCACGAACGTAATGTCTACCTCCTGCCAAACAGGGTTATAGCCATCGCCTTGTATTGCATCGGTAACAGTTAGAAAGCCTGTGGCCTCGTACAAGTTGTTTATCGACTTATTGTGCGTAAGCAGATTGCCGCCCGATCGGTCCGAAAATGGATTCAAATTCATCATAAACTTTTGAGCGTCATAATAAATAAGCTCAACGCCTGCGCTTCCATTCATGCTGCTCAGGGTACTTCCAGAAGGATGTCTAGCAGTTGATGCCGAGGGGTTTACACTCTCTGATTTGTTGCAGCCGGCAAGCATCACAAAACCTGCCAATGCCAGAAGAATCATTTTTTTCATGTTTTAGAACTTTTGAAAAATGGTTAAACAATAAACTATTCCAAGTGGCTTTAAGTCATGTTATTAATCAAATGAAAAGTATACGCTCTATCCCCGCGACAGCTCAATAAAAAACAGAGGTAATAGGCCCAGCAGAAAACAGGCAGTGTAGTATATATTATGGCATTATGCCGCTACCGGCAATATCAATTAGATTTTCATAGTATTATAAGTGGATACGCTGTCGTTATTAAGGGAGTTGCCTGAAATAGATATTTTGTTTTTCCGTCCGTCCGTTTGGGAGTAAGACATACGCGGACATACACTACCGGTCGGGGGTTATGACCGAGCTATTCCGTCCGTCCGATTCCGTGTTGAAGAAAAGCGGACATAGTTTCTGATCCAGGTCAGGTAAATAAATAAGTAGCTGGCAATCAATAACGCACTAATGATATTACAGATTTATCTGATTTTTTAAAAAATTATCTTTAAATTTGTAATTATCCCCTCGCCTAAAGTCAACTGTCCGGATGCCCGAAAATGTTTTACTCCTCAACGGACGGACGGACGAAGGCTTTCACCTTTAACTAAAAAAGGTCCTCATTCAT
>JAICXZ010000257.1 GCA_025934475.1 Mucilaginibacter sp.
ATAAACTTATTATATACCAACTGCTGCCGCGACTTTTCGGCAATACCGTAACCCTGAATAAATATTACGGTTCGATAGAAGAGAACGGCTGCGGTAAGTTCAAAGATATTAATGATAAAGCTCTTGGCGAACTGAAAGCCATGGGCTTTACGCATGTTTGGTACACAGGCGTTGTAGAACATGCCACCATGACCGACTATTCGAAATTCGGTATTCAGCCTCATGATCCTGACGTGGTAAAGGGCCGTGCCGGTTCGCCCTATGCGGTAAGCGATTATTACGATGTTGATCCGGATCTGGCTGCGGATGTAAATAACCGCATGGCAGAGTTCGATGCACTTATCAAACGTACTCATGATAACGGTCTGAAGGTGATCATGGATTTTATTCCGAATCATGTCGCGCGGACTTATCATTCCGATAAAAAACCGGCAGACGTTCGCGATTTTGGCGCGGATGATAATAATACCAAATCCTTTAGCCCGACAAACGACTTTTATTATACGCCGGGACAGGCTTTTGTAGTACCACAGGGATACAATCCGGGTGGTGATGAATTCGGGTCTCCATTAAAAGATGGCAAGTTTGATGAAAACCCGGCTAAAGCCACCGGGAATGATCAGTTTACAGCGACGCCTTCTATCAATGACTGGTTCGAGACTGTTAAACTGAACTACGGTGTCGATTACCTCGATAGTCGTAAAACTTACTTCGATCCAATTCCACCGCTTTGGAATAAGATGCATGAGATCCTTCATTTCTGGAGCGAAAAAGGAATCGACGGTTTCCGCTGCGATATGGTCGAGATGGTGCCCGTTGAATTTTGGGGCTGGGTGGTTGCGAAATTGAAAAAGGAATTTCCGGCGCTGATCATTATAGGAGAGGCTTATGAGGCAAATAAATACAGGGATTATATCAACCTAGGTAAGTTCGACTACCTCTACGACAAGGTTGGCCTTTATGATGCCCTTCGCAAACTAACCTGCAGCTACTGGGACGCCACAACATGGGACATCAACCAGGTTTGGAACCGGGATTCGAAAGGCATAGATAGCCATATGCTCCGTTTTATGGAGAACCACGATGAGCAGCGCATCGCATCACGGTTTTTCTGTGGCGATGCATGGAAAGCTATTCCGGGCATGATTGTAACAGCTACGCTGAATACCGGGCCCGTGATGATCTACATGGGACAGGAAGTTGGCGAACCAGCCGAAGGCGCTGAGGGTTTTAGCGACGATAACGGCCGCACCTCAATATTCGACTACTGGGGCGTGCCCGAACACCAGAAATGGCTGAATAATGGCCAGATGGATGGCGGACAATTATCCGACAGCCAGAAAAAGCTGCGCGAATTCTACAGCAAGCTGCTCAATATATGCCGTCAAAATGAGGCCATCAGGGAGGGCAAGTTCTGGGAATTGATGCTGGCCAACGAGCATCAGCCAGGTTTTGATACCCGTACATACTTGTATGTAAGATATACAGATAAACAACGTATATTAGTGATTACCAATTTTAATCGCGAAGAGCGAAACATACAGACGCTGCTGCCCGCCGACCTGCTTCAATTGCTGAAGCTAAGCGGCAGCTATCAATTTACTGACCTGCTGAGCGGAGTTGTTTATCATACCGATAATATAGCCAATGGTGTCGCCATTCACCTCCCGGCCATGAGCGGTATGCTGCTTGAATTTTAGACCAATTTAAACTATCGAACCATAAATTATGACAACAATGAGCATGACCCATAAGCCAAGGCTAAGCTTTTGGCAGATATGGAATATGAGCTTTGGTTTCCTCGGCATCCAGTTTGGCTGGGCGCTGCAAATGGCCAACATGAGCGCCATTTACGAATACCTTGGCGCCAAAGCCGATAAAATTCCCTTCCTGTTTCTAGCAGCTCCCTTAACCGGACTCATTGTTCAGCCCATCATCGGTTATTTCAGCGATCATACCTGGCACAGAACGTTAGGTCGTCGCCGCCCATATTTTTTAGTTGGAGCGATCTTGAGTACGATTTGTTTATTCATTATGCCGCAGTCGTCTACATTATGGATGGCGGCTGGTACGCTTTGGATACTGGATACCTCGATCAACGTAAGTATGGAGCCCTTCAGGGCTTTTATTACTGATAAACTGCCTGACGATCAGCGCACTTCCGGTTTTGCTATGCAGAGTGTATTCATTGGTTTGGGATCGGTTGTAGCATCGGCCCTACCTTGGATGATGGCCAACTGGTTTCATGTTTCAAACAAACTGCTTGATGGCGAAAGCATTCCGGCTTCGGTACGCTACTCATTTTATATTGGCGCTGTAGCGTTTATCACGGCGGTTTTATACACTATCGTTACCAGCACAGAATACCCGCCGACAGACATAACCGAACGCCAGAAAGCGCGCGAGTCGAAAAAAGGGTTCGGGGGCGGCATCGGTGAGATATTCCATGCGATTGAAACAATGCCAAAAAGAATGCGGAAACTGGCCCTGATGCAATTTTTTACCTGGCCAGGGTTGTTTTTGATGTGGTTCTATTATTCGCCTGCAGTGGCCCGAAATGTTTTCGGCGCATTGAGCGAAAAAGACCCATTGTACACCAAAGGAATTGAATTTGCAGGCCTGACCCTTTCCTATTATAACCTGGTGACTTTTGTATTTGCGTTCTTTCTCCCATTTATCGCTCACAGGATTGGAAGAAAATATACCCACATGGCTTGCCTGCTTTGCGGGGCAGCCGGTTTAATATCAGTGGGATTTATTCACCAGCCTTCGATGCTTTATTTATCGATGACAGGTGTGGGAATTGCATGGTCCAGCATCCTTTCTATGCCGTACGCGATGCTGGGTGGTTGTTTGCCCGAAAGCAAAGTGGGCATTTACATGGGTATTTTTAACTTCTTTATTGTATTGCCGGAAATCATAGCGTCACTATTTTTTGGGTGGATCATGGCTCATTTGCTCAACAATAATCGCTTATTGGCTGTTGAGATAGGAGGCGGTATGATGATTCTGGCTGCCTTCTTAGCATTGAGGGTCAACGAAGAAGAGGAGTAAAGGTGTCAATACAACAATTATAATTGAAAATTAATACCCGATTTGTTAACCCCGATAGCTATATTGCGTAAAAGATACACACTAGCAGAGACGAATTTTTTTGTGAATGGAAGACAATAATATAACAAATACGGAGACATCTCCTGAAATAGCAGACGACGAGTTTCATCACGTCAATAACCCCGTTACGGGTCTGAAGCCAATCGTAAAGAAGTATCTGAACAAGCCGGTTTCAGCGGAACAAAAGCATAACAAGTTTTATTTTTCGGATGGCGATGCCAAGGTTGAGGTTACGGTAGTAACCGACGAGATCATCCGCGTTCGACTGGCGCCCCATGGCGTTTTCCTGGATGAATTTTCTTACGCGGTACCGAAGCTCGATAAAAAAGTGTCGGTATTTGGCCTTACTGAGCACGAAGAGGAATATGTGGTTTACACCAATATTGTAAACTGCCACATTAGTAAGGAAAATTTCTTCATCTCGTTCTCCGATAACCAGAATTATGTAACCAGCGTTGATGCTGTGCCGATGCACTGGGAGGAGAACGTAAAGTTTGGCGGTTACTACGTTTATTGCACCAAGCAATGCCGCGAGCAGGAAAGCTTTTTCGGTATGGGCGATAAAGCCACCGAGCTGAATCTGCGTGGTAAACGCGTAAAGAACTGGAACACAGATGCTTATTCCTTCGCCTGGAACCAGGATCCGCTATACCGCACTATTCCTTTTTATACCAGCTTGCAGGATGGTATAGCGCACGGTATTTTTTTCGACAATACCTTTAAATCCGAATTTGATTTTGCGGCCGAGGACCCAACAAAAACTAGTTTTTGGGCCGAAGGTGGCGAATTGCAATATTACTATATCCACGGTCCGCATATGATGGACGTGGTGAAGCGTTATGCTCTTATTACCGGTACGCACCCAATGCCACCGCTTTGGGCGCTCGGCTATCACCAATGCCGCTGGAGCTATTATCCGGAATCAAAAGTGCGAATGGTAACCAAAAACTTTCGCGATAAGAAGATTCCTTGTGACGGTATCTACCTGGATATCGACTACATGGACGGCTACCGCTGCTTTACCTGGAACCGCAAATATTTCCCTGATCCGAAAAAGATGATCCGGGAGTTATCGGAACAAGGCTTTAAAACAGTGGTTATCATCGACCCGGGTATCCGCGTAGATGACAACTATTCGGTATTCCGCGAGGGTAAAGAAAAACGGTATTTCTGCCGCCGTTGTGACGATTACTTTATGGAGGGCCACGTTTGGCCCGGCCGTTGCCAGTTCCCCGATTTTACCAATCCGGAGGTTCGCGACTGGTGGGGGAATTTATTCGATGAATTAGTCCAGCTCGGTGTTGCCGGCGTTTGGAACGATATGAACGAGCCGGCGGTGTTTGGCACAGGTACTTTCCCGGATGATGTTCGTCACCAATACGATGGTCACCGCGGATCACACCGTAAGGCCCACAATGTTTACGGCATGCAGATGGTACGCGCCACCTACGAAGGTTTGCGCAAGATCATGAAAAACAAGCGGCCGTTTACCATTACCCGTGCGGGCTACGCCGGTGTGCAGCGTTTTTCATCCGTTTGGACGGGTGATAACGTAGCGTCATGGGAGCACCTGCTTTTGGGTAATATCATGTGCCAGCGTTTGGCGTTATCAGGCATTTCATTCTGCGGAACTGATATTGGCGGTTTTAGCGGCGAACCGGACGGCGAATTGTTTACGCGCTGGATACAAATGGGAACGTTCTCACCCTTTATGCGTGCGCACTCCGCGGGCGATACCAAAGAACGCGAACCATGGAGCTTTGGCGAACCGTATACTGCCATCAACCGCAAGTTTATCGAGCTGCGTTATCGCTTGCTGCCGTATTTCTACTCGGCGTTTTGGGAACATCATCGCTATGGCTTCCCGATACTGAGACCAGTTGTAATGCACGAACAGGACGAGCTTACCAATCACTTCCGCCAGGACGAGTTTACATATGGCGATAAGATATTGATATGCCCTGTGTTTGAACAAGGACAAAAGAGTCGTAAAGTATACCTGCCCAAAGGCAAATGGTATGATTTCTGGAGCCACGAACTTGTAGATGGCGGTCAGGAGTTAGTGGTTGCAACACCATTGGAAACCATCCCGATTTTTGTTAAAGCCGGTTCTGTAATCCCGGAACATCCGGTGATGCAGTATGTAGGCGAGAAGGAGATTGAGGAAGTTAAGATGAATGTGTATTACAGCGACAGCGAAGTAAACTCATTCATTTTTGAAGACTACGGTGAGACCTTTGCTTACGAGCAGGACATTTACCTCGAAAAGAAATTTGTTGTAAAGGGTAAGGAAAACAAACTTACCATCCAGCAAAGTATGGAGGGATTGTACACGCCGAGGTACGAAAATTATGCGTTAAACATTATCGGGCTGCCATTTAAGCCCACAAGAATAATTGCCGACGATCATGAAGTACGCGACTTTGTAGTCGCGTCGGATAAAACGGTGAGGTTGAAAT
>JAICXZ010000138.1 GCA_025934475.1 Mucilaginibacter sp.
CCATCAATCCCATGGAACAGGTTACCTCAACTTAAAAAGACCGCTCCGGAATATTATGATACGCTGCTTTCGCACAAATCATGGACGGTGCTGTTCTTCCGTTTTCTTTTCGAAAGGGAAATATCCCTGTATAATCGCATCGTGCGTAAAGAACGCGGCAAAGTAGCCCTGACCGACGTGTCAAAACCTGACATTGAACTGGTAGTAGAAGGGGAAACCATTGGCTAAAATTTTTAGCTAAAATCCTTTGTTTTCTGCATAGCTATTATTATATTTGCTAACTATATTAGTAGATATGATACGGGTAACAGCAGCAGAACAGCTGATTATTTTCAGCAGGTATATTGGTCAGCAGGTAGTAATTACAAGTTTTTTAAGTGGCGAAGAAAGCGTCGGTACGCTGAGGGGTACAAGGCAAGGTGCATTGCTCGTTGCTATAGACGACGTAAACCGATGGATTCCATTGAATGACAGCTTCAGGGTGAGCGAAGTGAAGTTACTGCTTAAGCCTTTAAAAAAACTAACCGCCGCTATCATAGATACTGCCAACAATCTGCCCGTACAGGCATTTATTACTCCCTACTACCAGCAACTGGGATTTGATATGCCGGTATTTCTTTCTCCTGGTCATGCGGCCAATTGCAAATATGTTGAGGAGCTCGGCCTGGCTGATTACCGCACGACTGACGAAATCCTGGAATATGGTCGTCGTGCTTTGGTAAGAGTTTAAAAACTATTTCCCATTCGTTAGCGTTTTATGCCCTGATGAACGTAGGGTTAACCAAAACATCACATATTTTGGTTTCCTTTGCAATATAAATAACAGGGCGAGAATGAGCCGTTCCGGAAAAATTAAGATTATAATATCAGCAGTAGTTATCCTGTTCCTGGCAGCTTTTGCCGAGCACCGGCATGATGCGCAAAAACTTGATATTACCGGCAAGCTCCGCAACAAGGAAATGGACGAGATTTCGGGTATCGCTGCTTCTGCTATTCGGAAGGACATTTACTATGTTCACAACGACAGCGGTGATACCAGCCGTTTTTTTGCGATAACTCCTGACGGGAATTTAAAAAACACTATTTACTACAAGGGCGATCCAAAGGAAATACTGGGTGCCCGCGATTGCGAAGACATCGCTGTAAGTATCGGTCCAAAAAAGGGTAAAAGTTATATCTATATGGGCGATGTAGGCGATAACGGAGCCGAACGGAAATATATAACCGTATACCGTATTGAGGAGAAAGCCGAATGGGCAAAAGACAGCCTGGTAAAAAATGCCGAAGCTGTGCCGGTGCATTTTAAGTATCCCAACGGTCCGCGCGATGCCGAGACATTGATGATTGATCCCATCGAAAAGCTCATCTACATAGTCTCGAAGCGCGAAGATTCGGTGATGGTGTACACGTCACCTCTAAACTTTAAACCCGACGATACGCTGACGCTTACTAAACGCTGCACGCTTTATTTCAGTGGCTTCCGGCCTTTTAAATGGATAACTGCCGGAGATATTTCCCGCGACGGGCAACAAATACTTCTGAAGAGCTACGAGAAGGTTTATTACTGGAAACGTGTGGACAACGAGCCTGTTTGGAAAACTATGCTCCGCAAGCCAACCGAGCTACCCTATAAACCCGAAAAACAAGGCGAGGCCATTGGATTTACGCTCGACGGAAAAGGCTACTACACCACCAGCGAAGGCGTGTTTGCGCCAATCTATTATTATAACATACCGCAATAATTGTTACCTGTTCCGGAGCAACGAAAGCTCATCCGTGTGCGTCATATAGCCGTAAACTCCGACGCATATGAAAAAGACAGCCTTTGTTCTGCTACTTTTCCTGACGTTCAATCAATCATTCGCCCAGGAACAAAAACTGCAGGAAATCATTAAGCCATATGGCATCCCCGGCATGCAGTTGGTTTGCATTAAGGGAAACAAAGTGCAAAACGTTAATGTTGGTGTGATTGCTAAGGGATCAGATAAGAAGGTCACCTCCAATACTGTGTTTGAGGCTGCGTCGCTGAGCAAGTGCATTTTCTCGTATATCGTGATGCGTTTATACGACAGGGGCATGATCGACCTGGACAGGCCGCTGATAGATTATGTTGGCAGCTATCAGCGGTTTGATCCGAAAGATCCGAGGTATGCGAAAATAACGGCGAGAATGGTGCTTCGCCACACTACTGGTTTACCTAATTGGGGGGATAAATATGCGGAACTTATCTTTCCACCCGACAGCACTTTCTCTTATTCTGGCGAGGGATTTCAGTATCTGCAACACGTCGTTGAAAAGCTGACGGGCAAATCGCTGAACGAACTCGCACAGCAGGAGGTATTTACCCCGCTCGGCATGACGAACAGCAGTTACGAATGGACTGACAAATTTGATACGCTGGCAGCCTTTGGCAATAGCCCGGATGCTATAAAATCTCACAAAGGCCAGCGGGCTGCTTCGAGTCTGCTTACCTGCGCACATGATTACGCGCTGTTTTTGCAGGCACTGATAGCCGGCAAAGGACTAAAACCCGAGACTCGAACGATGATGTTTACCACTGCATCATACGCGAATTGGTTCAAACATAACATTGATACCGGGGCGAGAAAGCATGTTACCTGGGGCCTTGGAGTTGGCCTGCAGGAAAACGAGACCGGTAAATGGTTATGGCACTGGGGCGATAATGGCGATTTCAAGGCATTTTACATTGCCAACCCGGAGAAGAAGGAGATATTGGTTTATTTCACATACTGCACCTGGGGCCTGCATGTTACTACTGATATCCTGAATACCTTCCTGCCCAAACAAACCTGGTGGCCACCTATCTGGAACGGATACCAGTTTCACGAATTAAAGCGAATGAAAACCTTCTGGGCAAAGCTTGATAAACAGGGCTATGATCATGCCTCCGAAGTATCAAAGGAGATGAAGCAAAAAGACGCCGGCTTTAATTTGCCCGAAGATGATGTAAATGATCTGGGCTTCATCCTGCTGCGGGATGATAAAAGGCAGCAAGCCGTTGACATATTTAAATATAATCTCGTCGAGCATCCCAATAGCGCAAATGCCTATGATAGTATTGCGGAAGGCTATGAGGCGCTTGGCCAAAATGAATTGGCAGTTACCAACTTCAAGAAGGCAGTTGAGCTGAATCCTAAAAACACTTATGCGGCGGAGCGGATCAAAAAACTGCAGGGTGGGAGTAAGTAAGAAATATAATTAAATGTTATTACGACGAACAGCCTTGGAAGGTGAGATGGGGCGAAGAGAAATCTTTTTGAATAAGCATATCGCAGCCGTCCGCTTTTAAAAGATTTGTCATCCGCGCCCGGCGTTACCCCTTCCTGTGGATTCGAAATCACATGATTTTCATTTAAAATAATTGCGGCGAAATGCTGGTTTAACAATTACTCAAACCGCTCAACCTCGTACGGCTTGATATCAACCGAAGTTTTCGCACCGGTTAACGCTTCAGTAATCAGCTTCCCGGTTGCTGGCCCAAGACTCAATCCAATCATCGCATGACCTGTAGCGACTGCCAGGTTACTATATTTCTTTGACATACCGATATAAGGCATGCCATCAGGCGACACTGGTCTGAAACCAAACCAAATATCTTTTTCAGCGGGCACGTCCAGTTTAAAATCCGGGAAATATTTAGGCACCGACTCAACAATACCGCGAACCCGGTTCATGTTGACCTTGTCGTTGATCTTACCCACTTCCATCGTTCCACCATAACGGATGCTATTATTCATTGGGGTAACAGCGACCCGGGCCTCGCATAAAATGGATGGTATGGTCATGTGTTTAGATTCATCCTGCAGCACCATGAAGGAATAACCTTTACCTGGCATCAGAGGGATCCTTAACCCGGTTAGTCTCGCCACCGCCGGTGACCATGAGCCCGTCGCGATCACATAGGCGTCGCCTTTGAATTCCTTGCTATCACTGCCGACGGAGTGTATTCTCGCTGAATCGTGATTAATCCTTGTAATGCACGTATTTCGATGCATAATGACGCCTTCGTCCTCAAGATACTTAACGAGCACCTTCATCAGTTGGTTAGGATATAAATGCGAGTCGCAGTGGTAATGTACCGCGCCTGCTATATCAAGCTCAACGTTAGGCTGTAATTTGGCGCATTCGTCAGGTGACAGGTATTGAGCATCGAGACCCAGATTAGTGGCTTCTTCGGCAAGATGTTTTTCTTCTTCCACCATTTTGGATGTTTTGAATAACATCAGGATGCCTTTATCTTCCATGCCAAATTGTAGCTTGGTGTCCTGCTGAAAATCGTGGTAAAGCTTACTGCTCAGCAATGAAATATCGCGCAAAGGGCCAGCCGAACGATCGACATGCTTTTTGGTGGCGCTTTTCATGAATTTGAGCCCCCAGCCAATCAGCTCGGAATTCAGCGACGGTCTCACATAAAACGGACTCTTACTGTCGAACATCCAGCGGATGCCTTGCTCTATCATGCCCGGCGCAGCCAGCGGCACAAAGTGGCTGGGTGTGATCATGCCGGCATTGCCGTAGGAACAGTTATCAGACAAGTCGCCCTGGTCAATCACTTCAACTTCCCAACCTGATTTATGCAGGTAATAAGCCGAAAAAAGACCAATTACCCCGCCACCGATTATTATTGCTTTACTCATATATATTTTAGTACACTAGCCATTGCTTTTTCGCGGTGCGCCAACCGCCCTGCGCCTTGCAATATTATATTACCTGGAACCCGTAAGCATACGGATCCTCATCGTCTATCTTAATCGTGTTATAACCATATACCCGTGCCCAGCCTTCGATACCGGGGATGATCGCTGGTTTATCTCCGATCTTCACCTCATCCTCTACCGTGCCTATAAACTGGCTGCCAATGATGCTTTCATGGATAAATTTATCACCCTTTTTCAGTTTCCCTTTAGCATGCCATTGAGCCATACGTGCCGAGGTCCCTGTGCCGCAAGGTGAACGATCAATCGCTTTATCTCCATAGAACACCGCATTGCGCGCGGTGGCGTCGGGCGAAATCGTAGACCCTGTCCAAAGGATATGCGTGCAGGTATTGATAATCGGATTTTCAGGATGAACGAATGTGTATTTTTCATTGATCCGTTGGCGCATCACCCTGCTCCAGGCGATGAGTTGATCGGCACTATAATGCTCGAGCCCTTTAAAATTAGGCTGAACATCAACAATGGCATAAAAATTACCGCCATAACTAACGTCAACCGTCAACGTGCCCAGATCAGGGCATTCAACTTCGAGATTTTCCGCAGCGAGGTAAGCAGGAACATTGGTAAGCTTAACTGACTTTACCTTTCTTCCCTCCTGCTTGTATTCAATCAATACCAGCCCAGCAGGCACTTCCATACGAACGATGCCCGGTGTTTTTGGGATAATCAACCCCTCTTCTATGGCAATTGTGATGGTTCCGATAGTTCCGTGCCCGCACATAGGCAGGCAACCACTGGTTTCAATAAACAGCACGGCTACGTCGTTGTCCGGATTATGCGGCGGATACAAAATACTTCCGGACATCATATCGTGCCCACGAGGCTCAAACATCAGGCCTTTGCGTATCCAATCGTATTCTTTTAAAAAGTGCTGGCGCTTCTCGCTCATGTTGGCGCCTTCAAGATTTGGGCCACCACCGGCGACCAGTCGCACCGGGTTACCGCAGGTATGCGCGTCTATACAGAAGAATGTTTTATTTCCCATCTTTATTATAGAATCTCAAGGTAGATTCTTCGGTCGAAAATACTTTCCGACCTCAGACTTCTGACTTCAGACTTCCGTTTACTCTTTAGTCCATTTATGATCTACCATCCGCCATATTTCAAGCGGATTTCCGTCTTTTAATTCATCAGGCAACAAATCGTTGCTCCAGTTTTGCCATGCTACGGGGCGGGCGAAACGTTTAATAGCACCTGTTCCTACAGAGGTAAAACGTCCGTCGGTTGTGGCAGGGAACGGTCCGCCATGCTGCATGGAAGGAATCACCTCCACGCCTGTCGGCACATTGTTCAGGATAACACGGCCGGCAATATTTACCAGGCCCTGGATCAGGTCCTTATATTTTTTTAAATCGCCTTCATCAGCTACAACGCTAGCTGTCAATTGACCATGCAAAGCATCCACCACCTGCTGTAACTGTACCTCATAGTCAGCAGTCACCAGCAAAGAATAAGGCCCGAAAACCTCTTCCCTTAATTTAGGATTGACGATAAACGATGAGGCGCTTACCTCCGCAACCACAGGCCGCGCCTGGTTTGCCTTTTCCCGGTTAATGTTGGCCGATGTGCCTATCATCGACACCCCCTGCTCCTGCAACATTTCTTCAAAAAGATTCGAATAGTTTTTGCTGATGCCTGGTGTAAGCATGGTAGAAGAGGCGACCTTTTCGATCGCTTCACCAAGAGCTTGTTTAAACTTATCTGTTACCGGCGACTTGATCGCTATTAACAACCCCGGGTTAGTACAAAACTGGCCCGCTCCCAAAGTGATAGACGCTGCATACTGCTCGGCAATTTCCTGGTAACGGTTCTCCAAAGCTTCGGGCAACAGGATTGTAGGATTGATACTGCCCATCTCGGCAAAAACCGGGATTGGATGCTCGCGCTCCTGGGCCAGTTTAACTAAGGCTGTTCCGCCACGGTACGAACCGGTAAAAGTGACTGTCTTCGTCTTTGGATGATTAACCAACGCTTCACCAACGGCATAGCCATCGTCATAAAGCATGGAGAAAACGCCCTCGGGCAAGTTATTTCTTTCAGCCGCTTTTTTTATCGCTTCACCGACTAGTGCGCTGGTACCCGGATGGGCCGGATGAGCCTTCACAACAACTGTACATCCTGCGGCCAAAGCAGACGCCGTGTCTCCACCCGCAACCGAAAATGCCAGCGGGAAATTACTTGCGCCAAAAATCACCACCGGGCCAACCGGCACCAGCATCTTGCGGATATCCGCCCTTGGTGCAGGCTGACGGTTGGGTTGCGCACTGTCAATCGTAGCTTCAACCCAAGAGCCTTCTTCAACCAGGTCGGCAAACATATTAAGCTGACTGGTAGTGCGCCCGCGTTCACCCTGCAAACGACCTTGCGGCAAACCGCTTTCGGCTATAGCCCGTTCGATCAGCTCATCGCCCAGGTTGGTGATCTCCTCTGCGATATTGCGCAGGAAGGTTGCTTTGGCTTTTTTATCCAGGTAACGATAAGAAGCAAAAGCGTTTTCGGCGAGGGTTAAAGCCTCATCAACGTCCTCCTGGCTGGCGATGTGGAAATCGCCGTCCAGTTCTTTGTCGGATGCCGGATCGATAGCTTTAAATGTCTTCTTTCCGCCCTTATATTGATAGCCTATTAAATTCTCTGTTTTCATAGATTAATACTTTCGTGTTTCGAGATTTTGATGTGACACAAAGTTAGTCACTCCCGGCGCGAAGTCCTCAAAAGAACACGATTTATTGGTATTGTTACGTTTATGCAGTTTGAAATGCACCGATCCGGCCC
>JAICXZ010000713.1 GCA_025934475.1 Mucilaginibacter sp.
GGCCACCATGGCTATGAGAAACTCCCCTATCGCAACAGAACTATTTGGCACCGATTTTACAGAACATTTTACCCAAACCAGGTTGTGGGAATGGAAGCAATATTCAAAGGCGGTTACTGACTGGGAGTTGAAACGGTATTTCGAAATAATCTGAACCACGATTAAACTGATTTTTTTGATTTTTGGGATAAATGCAGGAACAATTTAAACACGAAAGCATAACCAGGAAAATAATTGGTTGTGCAATGCGCGTTCATACAAGCCTCGGTAATGGATTCCAAGAGGTGATATATCAGCGTTCTCTCGAAATCGAGCTCGCACTAGAAGGCATATCTTTTGAAAGGGAAAAAGAAATGTCGGTTTACTATCGGGATATACTCGTGGGCACAAGAAGAGTCGACTTTTTTGTGGAAAATCTAATAATGGTCGAGCTAAAGGCGCTAATTGATCTCGAAGATGTACATTTGGCGCAGGCAATGAACTACCTTGAAGCTTACAATATAGAAATAGGATTGCTTCTCAATTTCGGAAGCAAGTCATTGTCTTTTAAAAGATTATTGAACAAAAAATTTAAACAATAGGCAAACAAAGGCTTATTCTGTTGATACAATCTGCAAGCCATGCATCGCGAAAATCCAAAAAATCCACTAATCCCGGTTCTGACAACAATTGTTAAAAAAGCCTGGGAAGGCTACGATGCTTCTAAAACCATCCGCGATATTGAGGATATCAGCGCGATGGTATCTACCAATCATGTTTTCAAGATAACTTTTGAGGATGACGATATCGTGATTGCCAAGCTATCATATTTTGGCAAATTTGAGCATTTTAAAGAGGATCATCGCATTATTCATAGTCTTTGTAACAACCTGCTCTACCCTTTCGAGAATGTATTGTCTAAATCGTTATTGAAGAATAACAGGGTCTATATTTACCATCATCGTCAGGGCAAGATTGATGCCTGGGTAGTATTCTACAACCCTACCCGTATCGATCAACGCATGCCCCGCCGGCTTGACGAGCACCACATTCGTAAACTCGGCCAGCAGATCGCCAAATTTCATAAAGCATGCTGGCGGGTAAGAAATGTGATACCAAAATCGTCAAAAACCCTTCGCACCGATATTTATGCGCTACAACAGCAATTAGAGACTAACGAGAGTCAATTCGGTTCTGCAATGCAAGTGGATTTCCTGAAATATCATTGCGAGATGTTTTTGAAGAACCGCTCAAAATACAATATGGGCACATTTGGTGTAATGCCTGTTTTTATAGATTGGAACATTGGCAACTTCTCCGTTACCAGGAATCTGGAATTGTATTCACGCTGGGATTATGATTGGTTCAGAATGAGTTATCGCGTGCTCGATTTTTACTTCCTGAGCCGTGTGGTATCTGATATCGGCGACCAAACTGTTTTCAGTTATTACATCAATACATTGATGGAGGATCGTTTTATAATTTTCCTGGAAGAATATCATAAAATATACCCGCTTACAGTTAATGAGATCAAATTTTTGAAAGAAGCCTACCGTTTCTTCATTCTAAACTACGTGATCAAAGACGGCAAGCGTTTTTTTAAAGAAGAATATGCAGAAAAATTGCAGTCTGAGGCTTTTGATATCTATCTGCCATCAGTCGACCGTGATTTTGACGCAACCAAAATAATTGAAGCTCTTAAACTCGACACCAAAAGCCCAGCACTTACACACTAATGAAGCGTATAGACAACTTTAAATCCATCATTGACAAATACGAGATTATTTTCTTCGACGCCTTTGGTGTTATAAAAACTTATGCGGGACTGGTGCCCGGGATAGAAAAAACATTCAGTTACCTCGAAAAAGAAAATAAGGAATATTATGTCGTTACCAACGACGCTTCACGCAGCCCGGAGCAATTGGCTGCTTCGTTTCATCGCATGGGCTTGCATGCCATCACGCCTGAAAGAATTGTTTCTTCAGGTATGCTGACCAAAGAATTTCTCGATCTAAAGGTACCAGACGGCATTGTCGCTTACCTTGGCACACCTGATTCTGCACACTATATCGAAAGATCGGGCCTTAAAACACTACCTGTGGGCGAAGTAAATGAGCATAATATCGATAAAATCAGCGCCATGATCTTCCTTGATGATGAAGGTTTCAATTGGTTCGAGGATCTAAATAAAACCGTCAACCTCCTTCGGCGGAGGACTATTCCGGTTATCGTGGCCAATACAGATCGCGCCTATCCCCTTACTGCTACTAATGTTTCCATCGCCATTGGTGGTATAGCGGCAATGATCGAAAGCGTCGTAGGCAAGCAATTTATTCGTTTCGGCAAACCCGACTCACAGATGTTTATGTTTGCCTATGACCTGATTCGCGAATACAGGAAAGTGGCCAAAAACGATATTGTGATGGTTGGTGACACCCTTAATACCGACATTTTGGGAGGAAATAAATTCGGCTTGGACACAGTATTGGTCCTGACCGGCAATACACAGGCTAAAGACTATGAGAACCGAATTACTGCTGCCGGCATTATGCCGACTTATATTTGCGATACGGCAGTGGTCGATATCGATGAGCTTGACCTTTGATGTAAAGGTTTAATCCCAGGATGGGTGCTAAAAAATATTTTAAACCGGTAAATAACGGTAAAATCGATATTAATTTAAACGTTAAAGAAAAATTTATTCGAAATTAATATAAGTTAATTATTATAAAATATTTAAAA
>JAICXZ010000059.1 GCA_025934475.1 Mucilaginibacter sp.
GCCGTTTTCGGTTGTGTTATCCAGAGTGATGGCACGAAAATATTTCGGGAATTCTGATCCTATTGGCAAGACCCTGACAATCAAAACCGATAGTGCGTTCACCTACCAGGTGACCGGCGTGGCAGAAAATGCACCATCCAACTCGTCCATTGCTTTCAATTTTATTGCATCGGCATCTACCCTGACTTCAATGAAAAGCTTTGCCCGTCGTATCGACGAGCAGCAAGGTATAGGTCCGGGCTCGTTCAATGTTTATCTTTTGCTGAAGGACCAGAAAGATACAGCAGAGGTAAAAAGGGTAATGCAGGTTATGGTAAAAGCCGATAAGAACGCTTTTGATGATGAAAAGTTCTCGGTTCTGCCGCTCGCGAGCACGCATCTGGAAAACAATTTTGGAGACTTTACCAATGTCAAATACCTGAAGATATTCCCGGTTGTGGCTATTTTGGTATTGTTGCTGGCGCTGGTAAACTATATGAGCCTATCTACCGCGCGGGCAACTTTAAGGGCGAAGGAAATAGGCATACGAAAAGTGACCGGCGCAAGCAGGACGAATATCGCCAGGCAGTTTTACGTTGAATCAGCGTTGTTTGCCCTTATTTCGTTCGTGTTGGGATATTTTCTGTGCTATGCTTTCAAACCATTATTTCTCAATACACTAAAGCTCAATATCGATAATTCCTTCCTGTATAGCCCGCTGGTTTTGATGTTGATGGCAGGGTTGCTGATTATAACTATTCTCGTGGCGGGGAGCTACCCTTCGATGGTGTTATCGTCTTTTAACCCTGTCATTACTTTGAAGGGAAAAATGAGCAAGCAATCGGGTGGAGTAACAGTACGAAAGGTATTCACTACCTTACAATTTGCCATCTCGGTTGGATTGATTATTTGTGGTATTGTCATTGACAGGCAACTCTACTATATGCGCCATGCCGATACCGGTATCAATAAAGAAAATGTGTTAATGATACCGGTTGGGGTTGCTTTTGATGGACATTATGCTGCCTTCAGTCGCGAAATGAAGAACCTTGCAGGGGTGAGTGAGATAGCAACATCGCACTACGGTATGTTCCAGAGTTATGATATGTACTCGGTGAGCGGCAAGAATCCGAAAGAGCAGATGATGCTGCCATCCCTAACTGTCGATCAAAATTTTGTGAATGTTTTGGGCTTAAAATGGAAATATCCGCCGGCTCCAAATACCACGCTTGAAGGACATAATAAAGTAGTGATTAACGAAGAAGCGATTGCACAACTGCATCTGGACCCCAATCCGGTGGGCACCTATATAAAAGCAGGAGGTGATAACCTGCAAAATCCGATAGGCATGTATATGAAACCAGGAAATGATGACGTGCAAATTGTGGGCGTATTAAAAGATTTCAACTTTAGCTCAATGGAACAATCCATTAAACCGCTGGGGCTGTTCACAGCGCCGGATACCGCAAAGTTCTGGGGAAAATACAGCTGTAATCTGTTTGCCCGAATCAAACCAAAAATAAACCTGCCCACGTTGCTTGAGGCTATGAAAGGTATTTATAAAAAATACAATAGTGATACGCCATTTACATATACTTTTTTAGATGACGCCTTTAATGCACAATACCAGGCCGAAGACAGGCTGGCGTCGATATTTAGCATCTTCACAGTGATAACCATCATTTTGGCTACCATGGGCTTATTTGGCCTTGCTGCATTTACTATCGAACAACGCGCCAAAGAGATCGGCGTCCGAAAAGTGCTGGGCGCCAGTATCGGATCTATCAATGGCTTGCTGTCTAAAGACTTTTTGAAACTGGTGTTGTTATCGATAGTTGTCGCATCACCGATTGCCTGGTACATGATGCATAATTGGTTGCAGGGATTTGCTTACCGGATCAATATCCAATGGTGGATGTTTGCGGGGGCAGGATTGCTGGCAATTGTGGTCGCCGTCGTCATAGTTAGCTATCATGCCATCAGGGCGGCGCTGGTAAATCCAGTGAAAAGCCTTCGTTCGGAATAAAAGCTTCCATTATATGAAGAACTAATAAACTAAACCATGTTAAAAACAAACTTAAAACTCGCATTACGGAACCTATTCCGCAACAAGCTTTACGCAGGCATCAACATTATTGGGCTCGGGGTAGCCAGTGCCTTTTGTATATTGGTTTACCTGTATGTGAAAAACGAACATTCGTTTGATAATTTCAATCATGACCAGGATCAGCTTTTCAGGCTGGAGCAAACCAATACTTTCGAATCACCCTGGGATAAAAAAAAACCAAAAAACTTCTTTTCGTTTTTGATGAAGGATGCAGAACAGAAAAATCTGATCCAGACGCCCACCTCGATGGGGCCAGATCTGAAGCGCAATTTTCCGGAGATTGAAAATGCAGTTCGTTTTGCTCCTATGGGCGCTGAAACTGTTAAGGCTGGAAACAGGAGTTTTAAAGAGGGGGAGAGAAATCTCACATACGTCGATGCCGATTTTTTCAGCGTTTTTAGCTACCCTTTGGTATCGGGTGAACCGGCAACAGTGATATCCGGACTTAACCAGGCAGCAATCAGCGAAAGGCTGGCAAAAAAATATTTTGGAAATGCAGACCCGGTGGGGAAGGTTATCACTTTTCCAAATGAAACCAACCAGCCACCGATTACAATAAATGGTGTGTTCAAAGACTTCCCGGCTAACTCCAGTTTTCAATATGACCTGGTGATGAGTATGGAGTCGAGTCCGGAGTATAAAGAGGATATGGCACGCGGAGTAAACTCTTTCAGCAACCCACTTGTCCTTAAACTAAAAAAAGGCACCAATCCAGCGGCGCTTCAAGCGAAATTGGATGCGTTCGGTAAGCAGTATTTCAAACCATTATACGAAGGGATCAGAAAATTTGATCCTAAAGCCAAACCGCAGGAAATACATTTCTTTTTGCGCCCTTTTGCGCAAGCGCATTACAACCAGGCAGCCGGATGGTATCACTATACCGATTTAAAGAATATTTACCAATTGGTATGCCTTACCGTTGTTATCCTGCTGATAGCCTGCCTCAACTATATTCTGCTTACTTTAACCAATACCGTTTCGCGCTCACAAGATGTGGGAATTCGCAAAACTATAGGAGCGGAGCGATTACAGATCGTACTTCAATACTACACCGAAACACAGGTGATCGTTTTTATTGCTGTAGCCGTGGGTTTTGTTCTTTCGGTAGTTTGCCTGCCGCTGTTCGGAAGATTGACAGGCGCGCCCATCGATCTGACCAATATACCCCTTACAAGCATCATTTTGTACCTGTTTTTACTCGCGGTAGCCATGGGTCTGCTGGCGGGTATATACCCGGCTTTGGCCATGTCTGGATTAAAGCCTTTAAGTATTATGCGCAGTTTTTCGGCATATAAAATAAACCCTGTGCTATCAAGACTCCTAATAATCCTTCAATTCGCAGTTTGTGTCGTACTTATTATATCGGCACTTGTTATAAACCGGCAAATGCATTATGTAAACAACGCCAGTATGGGATTTGATAAGGATCAGGTGTTAATATTGAATTCGCCCTATAGCTGGATGGATAAACAGAAAATGACTGTGCTCAAACAGCGTATGTTTAATTATGCTGCAACAGTTCGGGGCATACAGGGCATTACCAGCGCCTCATTCACGTTTGCTGGTTATAACAACAATGCCTATGAGATCGGCAGCGAAAAAGTGATGGTGGAAGAATATAACGTTGATTTCAACTATTTTTCCTTTCTTAAAATACCTATTGTGCAAGGCAGGGCGTTCTCACCGGCAATTGCCAGCGATAGCTCTAAAATTCCCGTGACCGGCACTCATAAATTCAGTACGGTAAGGCATACTTTCATTGCCAACCAAACCTTGTACAATATGCTTGGTAAGCCTGAGGTAGGCGTTTACAATGATCAGATGGGGGGCATACTGATTGGTGTTTGCAAAGATTACCATGCCGAAGACCTTACAAAAAAGATAGAACCAACCTATTTTGTAGTAAACAAAAACCAGGCAAACAATATATGGATTAAACTGGCGGGTGGGCAGAATATTCCTGAAGAGATAGCCGGGATAAAAACCAATTGGGATAAGTTTACCGGTAATTTGCCTTTTGTGTATACATTTATGGATGAGGAAGTAGCTAAAAGCTACGACGCCTATGTTCGTTGGATGGCAACTATTACTGTTTCATGTGTGGTTGCTATCGTGCTTGCATGCCTTGGTTTGTTTGGGTTGTCAGGCCTAACCACTATCAATCGCACCAAAGAGATTGGCATCCGCAAGGTGTTAGGCGCATCTGTATCTAACTTGTTTCTGCTCGTAAACCGCGAAACATTTTTCCTTGCGGTAGGCTCATTTTTGCTCGCTTTGCCGATAGCTGCTTATTTAACGAATGAATGGCTGTCGAACTTTGCATACCGGATACACCTTGATTGGCCGATTTTTACTGTCGCGGGTTTGATTTCAATTCTAACCGCCATCGCGGCGGTAAGCTATCACACCATAAGTGCAGCAATGGCGAATCCTGTAAAAAGCCTGCGTTCTGAATGATAAAAGACTGGAAATCAGAGATTGGGCATTCTTTATTGGTAATATAAATACTAATCTCCAGTCTCTAATCACTAACCCCAACTGTATCGAAACCGAACATAAACTGTACACTTACGAACAGGTTCGTATAATGCTATTTAAGTGAAATAATTAATAATCAGTATTTTAATTCATTGGTACGTTTCTTATCGTACCTGTTCAAAATGACCATCATATGCTAAAGAGTTACTTCAAGATCGCCTGGCGAAATATCGTTCGCCATAAAGGATATGCCGCTATTAATATATCCGGGCTAACGGTCGGCATTGCTGCCTACCTGCTCATTTTCGTAGTGATACAATACGAAAACAGCTATGATACCTTCAGGCCTGATTTCAAGAATATTTATCACGTTGTAACGAAGGAAAAAAGCGAAATGGGCTACAGCTATAACCCGGGTGTACAGATACCAGCCACTGCAGCGTTGCGACTCGATTTCCCTGAAACAAAAATTGCAGCGCTCAATACCAGCTATGGCAGCCAGATCACCGTGCCCGTTAGTGTCGGTGGCAGTAGTGCGGCAGACAAAAAGTTCCTGGAAAACACGGGCGTGATGTTCATGGAACCGCAGTTCTTCGATATTTTTTCGACCAAATGGCTTGCCGGCGCTCCCTCGGTATTAGCTCAACCTGATATGGTTGTGATCGATAAAAGCAGCGCCACAAAATATTTCGGCGACTGGAAGAATGCGATGGGCAAGTCGCTGAAAATGGATAATCAAATTAATCTGAAAGTTGGAGGTATTATTGAAGATACTCCGCCTAACAGCGACTTACCTTTAAAAGTACTGGTGTCATTTAATACCTGGAAAAGATACCCGAAGGATTACTATTACCATCCCGACTGGCACAATCTGAGCAGCAATCACCAGGTGTTTATGGAGTTGCCTGCAAATGAATCAGCCGAGAAAATAAACAAGCAGCTCGAAACATTTTACAACAAGCATACAGGCGAAAAAGGCAGGAATACGAAAATCAACTTCCTGCAGCCACTGGGCGATATGCATTTTGATACCCGTTTCGGCAACACGATCGGCGATCATATAACGAACAGGGCTACATTGCGTACGCTTTCACTTATCGGAATTTTGATCATCGTGATGGCTTCCATCAATTTTATTAATCTTTCCACGGCGCAGTCCGTTGGCCGGTCAAAAGAGGTTGGGATACGCAAGGTAATGGGCAGCAGCCGGGCGCAGTTGATAGCGCAAGTGATGGGCGAAACAACCATCATCGTGGTAGGTGCGGTAGCGCTTGCCGTTATCATAGCCCGAATCTTAATGCCATATTTGCAAAATGTCGCCAGTGTACCGGAGAGCATAAGCCTGTTCAACACCGGTAGCGTTTTGTTCCTGGTTTGTATTACAATTGCTGTTGTATTGCTTGCAGGTATATACCCTGCACTGGTAGTATCTGGCTTCAAACCTGTACTGGCTTTAAAGAATAAGATCACCGCCGCCTCGATAGGTGGCATCCCGTTGCGCAGAGCTCTTGTGGTAACACAATTTGCCATCTCCCAGTTCCTGATCATCGCCACTATCATTGCCGTTAAACAGATGAACTTTATAAGCGAAGCTGATCTTGGCTTTGATAAAGAAGCAGTGTTGGTGATCCCAACAGCAACAGACAGCGTTAGCCTGGCTAAAATGAATGCCTACAAGCAACTGGTTTTGCAAAATCCGGACGTCAAATCGGCATCATTCGCCTCCGACGCACCTTCATCAGATAACAATTGGGCCACTAACTTTTACTTCAATAATTCGCATAAGGAAAATGGGTTAACTACGTGGCTCAAAGTTGCAGATGCCGACTATTTCAAAACGTTCGGCCTGCATTTCGTTGCAGGAAAAGGGTATGACCAAAGTGATACTGCACGGCAATTGGTTGTGAACGAAAGCTTTGTGCATAAATTGGGTATAAACAACTCTGCCGAGATCATTGGCAAAACAGCAAGCATCAATGGTGGACGCAATTTTTTGCCAATTGTGGGCGTGGTTAAAGATTTTAAAACCAACTCTTTGCGCGAAGAGATAAAGCCGATAGTTATTTCGGAGAATAAACCATTCGAGGGTGATATCACTATCAAAATACAAACTAGACATCTTTCAAAAACAGTGGCCACGCTTCAGCGCCAATGGGAAAACAACTATCCTGCTTATGCCTACAACGGCTATTTTGTAGATGATAACATAGCCCAATTCTATAAACAGGAAACACAGATGTCGCTGGTGTATAAAATATTCGCCGGTATAGCACTTTTTATTTCGTGCCTGGGCCTTTATGGGCTGGTGTCTTTCATGGTGGTGCAGCGCACCAAAGAAGTGGGTGTGCGTAAGGTATTGGGTGCATCCGTAAGCAGTATTATATATCTGTTTTCAAAAGAATTTATGATGTTGATCACCATATCGTTTGTGATTGCGGTGCCCATAGGCTGGTACATGATGTCGGGCTGGTTGCAAAATTTTGTCTATAAGATACAAATGGGCGTCGATGTGTTTGTCTTCGCGATTGCCGCTTCATTAATAATCGCATGGGTCACGGTGGGCTACAAGGCTATCAAAGCAGCGCTGGCGAATCCCGTGAGGAGCCTAAGATCTGAGTAGCAGTGGCAGTAGCAGTTGACAGTTTGTAATTAATAGAATTTAGGATTTAGAGTTTAGTATTTAGAATTTTCAACGCCATGATAAAGAATTATCTCAAAACCACTTTTCGGAGCCTGCTGAAAAACAGGTCGTACAGCTTTTTGAATATTGCCGGTTTGGCCATCGGAATCGCCTGTGCATCATTAATATTCCTTTGGGTGCAGGACGAGTTAACCTTCAATCATAATTTCAGCAAGCGCGATAACCTTTATACCGTGTACGAAAACCAGGTTTATAACGGAAAAGTATCTACTTTCCGCGCTACACCGGGACCGTTCGCGAAAGCTGTTGCCACCGACATTCCTGGCATTAAATCTGTCGCACGGACCAGCGGTGAAAACATGGAGCTATTCTCACTTGGCGATAAGGCCATCAACGAGAATGGAAGCTATGCCGATCGCAACCTGATGACAATGCTCGATCTCAGTTTTATTTATGGCAGCCCTGAACATGCATTGCAGGGGGTAAGTGAGGTGGTGATTAATGAGTCAATGGCCAAGAAGTTTTTTGGCGACAGCGATCCGGTAGGTAAAACCTTGAAATTTGAAAATCAGGAAGATATTACAGTTACCGGAGTTTTTAAAGACCTGCCTCAAAATTCGTCTTTACAATTTCATTGGCTCATCCCAATGGAAAAGGTAGAACATAAACAGCCCTGGCAGCAATCCTGGGGTGCTAACTGGGCTCGTACTTATATAGAACTGGAGCCATCAGCAAACCTGGCGTCAATTAACGCCAAACTGGAGCATTACCTGAATGCTAAAACGGGCAATAAAGAAGGCAAAACCACCTGCTTCCTGTTTGCGATGAACGACTGGAACCTGCACAACAATTTTACCGATGGCAAGATAGATGGGGGGCGTATAACCTATGTAAGATTGTTCTCTTTTATAGCCTGGATCATTCTGCTGATCGCTTGCATTAACTTCATGAATTTGTCGACAGCTCGTTCTGAGCAGCGCGCCAAAGAAGTGGGTGTGCGTAAAGTAATGGGCGCCGGAAAAGGCAAATTAATTGGTCAGTTTATAGTTGAGGCCGTATTGATGGCGCTTATATCTGTGCTGATCGCCATCGGGCTGATCTATGCAACATTACCCTCATTCAATACCCTGGTTGAAAAACAATTGACAGTTGATATTTTGCAACCGGCACACCTTATTTATCTGCTGGGTATCGGGCTCATTACGGGTGTTTTGGCAGGCAGCTATCCTGCATTTTACTTGTCGTCGTTTAATCCAATTATGGTTCTGAAGAACATCAAGATCAAATCGGGTAGTTGGACGGGTTTCATCAGGCAGGGCTTGGTGGTAATGCAATTTTCCGCGTCAATCATCCTGATCATAGCTACGGTCATCATCTATCAGCAAATACAGCATGTTAAAAACCGGAATCTCGGCTTTAGCAAGGATAACCTAGTATACATTTCCACGCAAGGGAAGATTGTGGATCACTTTACCAGCATAGACCATGACCTAAAACAAAGCGGATTAGTTGAAAATGTTTCGCTGAGCGACTATCCTGCTCTCCAGATATGGAACAACACTGATAATTATTCCTGGGCAGGCAAGGATGTATCCAAGAATCCGCTCATCACCTGGGAAGATGTGAATTCGCAATTCATCCCGACAATGGGAATCAAAATGGCCGCTGGTCGCAACTTTTATGAGGATCCGAAGCAGGATAGTACCAATGTGATCATCAACGAAGCTTTTGCCAAACAGATGGGTAGTGAAGGGCGTATTGGCGGCATTGTTAGGGATGGTGGTAAGAAAGCTTATACCATTGTGGGAATCATGAAAGATTTCCTGTATAACGATATGTATGCTTCAAGTGCACCACTCTTGTTTTATAACCATCCACAAGGAACTAATAACCTGACTATTAAATTAAAAGATGGCGTTAGTTTAACAAGTTCTTTAACTAAAATTGGGGAGATAGTCAAAAATAACAATCCAGGTTACCCATTCGATTACACCTTTGTTGACGCCGATTTCAACCAAATATTCAAAACGGAAATACTGACGGGCAAACTGGCAAGTGTATTTGCCGTGCTGGCAATATTTATCTCATGCCTGGGCCTGTTTGGCCTGGCCGCTTATACAGCCGAACGGCGGATCAAAGAGATCGGCATCCGAAAAGTATTGGGTGCATCTGTATCAGGCCTGGCTGGTTTGCTCTCTAAGGATTTTATTAAACTGGTAGGAATAGCATGCATCATCGCATTCCCTGTTGCCTATTATGCATCACACAAATGGTTAAATGGCTATCAATATAAGGTTAATGTCAGTTGGATGGTGTTTATCGCCGCAGGCATTGCCGCCATGTTAATAGCCTTAACAACTGTGAGTTTCCAGGCTGTTAAGGCTGCGCTAATGAACCCGGTTAAGAGCCTTAGGTCAGAGTAAGCAGTGGCGGTGGCAGTAGCAGTTATAATTTAGGATTTAGAGTTTAGTATTTAGAGTTTAGTATTTAGAGTTTACAAAGGTCATGATCACGAACTATCTGAAAATAGCATGGCGCAATATGTTACACAACA
>JAICXZ010000310.1 GCA_025934475.1 Mucilaginibacter sp.
AAGGCAGAATGTTTCCTTACAGGCAGTGCAATAAAAGTGTACATGCGCATCGTGATGTTCATTTTCGGCGCAATCGTCCAAGCAGAGCGCATATTTGGGTGTGCCTGTGCCGTCATCGATGATGTGGGTGAGGCCGTTTTGCTCAAAAGTTTTTAAAGTGCGGTATATGGTGGTGCGATCCGCAGGATATAGGGCCTTTTCAATATCGGTTAGGCTGACGGCGGATTGTTTCCTCAGCAAAACATCAAGCACCAATATCCGCGTTGCGGTGGGATGAATTTTCCTGTCCAGCAGTTTTTCTTCAGCCTTAATCTTCATTTCAACAGGGGATTGACGGACAAAGGTATAGCTTATCCTTTAATATGAGTGTCGCATTCGTTGTAAAACTGCTTCAGGTACAGTTCCATAAAATCGTGCCTTTGCTCCGCAAGTTGCCTTCCTGTGGCTGTATTCATTTTGTCTTTAAGCAACAGCAGCTTTTCATAAAAGTGGTTGATAGACGGAGACGCAGAATTTTTGTACTCCTCTTTGGTCATATTTAAGTTGGGTGTTACATCCGGATTATAGATCTCGCGCCCCTTGAATCCCCCATAGCTAAAGGTCCGCGCTATGCCGATGGCGCCCATGGCATCCAAACGGTCGGCATCCTGAACAACGGCTAGCTCTTTTGAACGAAATGATGCCTTGTCAAATCCTGATTTAAAAGAAATGTTCCTGATTATTTGCTGCACGTGCTCGATCACCTGCGGTTCAACATGGATGGATTTCAGGAATTTACCTGCAGTTTTAGGACCGATCTCTTCATCGCCATTATGGAATTTGCTATCGGCAATGTCGTGTAGCAAGGCAGCCAACTCAACAATCAGCAGATTGCAGCGCTCGGTTTCGGCAATGCGCCGGGCATTGGTCCATACGCGATGAATATGCCACCAGTCGTGGCCGCCTTCGGCATTTTCAAGGGTAGTCCGAACAAAAGAGACAGTTTTTTCAATAATTATAACATGGTCCATCATGCCGTAAAAATAAGGCTATTAACGGCTAGATAAGTATTTCCTTATACTAATTGTACAAGATGCGGGTTTTGGTTATTGATAATCTCCGTTGCGTCTACGCCAAGCACGTCGGCGATATGAAAAAGCCTGTCGACGGTTATCCTGGTGTATCCGAGCTCGATCTTACTATAAGCGTTTTGCGAAATACGCAATTTAGCGGCCAGGTATTCCTGGGTATAATTGCGATGCTCCCTTATCTTCCTGATATTTGCTGCTACTTGTTTTATTCTCAGATTCAGCTTATCCTTCATGCTCGTAGTGATTAAACAGGTTTGCTTTAAACAGATACGAAATGTTTTTGTTTGCGGATGTCTATAACAAGAAAATTTATTGCACCGAATCGTAACTTACTGTCACCGCAGGCAATAACGTAGCGAGATTGAGCGGTATTTGGTCGTGCGAGGTAATGGGTTTTCGCTTTGCGTAATAATTGTACATTGCCTTTTGCGTTTCCTTATCATCCTTATCGGATGGATTGTATTTAATCATAAAAGGAATCACAAAATCGTGCAGCTTTTCTTTATCGGGAATGATCCATTTCCGCGTCGATTTCTTCATTGCCTCGATAATAGGCGGAACAAGAATCGCGTCGTCAGCATAATAAATAACCAGGTTTTTGAGATTCCCCTGCTCATCAGCTGAGAACTTAAACACAACAGCACCACTGGCTTTGATATGTTTAATGCCGTCCGAAAGCTTCAGGCTATCCCTAAAAAACTGCATCATAGCCGAATTGCCACCCTGGAACGGAAAAGCTAACTGTTGCTGCGCAAAGCTGTTGGTGGTAACAAACAATATTATGATCAGCAATAATTTTTTCATTTGTCTAAATCAATTAAGTTGTGTCGGATAGTTACACTTAATCCAACTCAATCAACCAATAAACTAATCCTTTGTCTCCCTCCGCGTTCCCTCATACAATTCATATTCCAAAAGCCGGCAATCAAGTTTGCCATTATAAAACTCGATTCTCCGTTTAGCCGCCAATCCAATTCTTTTGGCCAAATCGGGGTTGCCGGTAAAAATGTAGCCCCGGTATCCCTTGCAATGCTGTTTCATAAAATCACCCATGCGCTTGTAGGTTGCCTCAAGCTTAGTATGTGTGCCTAGGCGCTCACCATATTCGGGGTTAAACATGATGATCCCTTTTTCTTCCGGCACTTCGGTATCGGCAAAATCACAAACGTTAAAACTGATCAAATGTTCTACGCCTGCTGTTTTTGCATTCTTTCGGGCAATATCAACAGCGTCCTCCGAGATGTCGGTAGCAATTATTTTAAAATCGAGCTGCCTTTTGCCTTTATCTTTTAGTTTCCTGCGTTCCACAAAAAACACTTCCTCATCATAACCCATAATGTGCATGAAACCGTAGTTCATCCTGAAAAAGCCCGGACTTTTATCTGTAGCCAGCAATGCTGCCTCAATGGCTAAAGTGCCCGATCCGCACATAGGGTTGATAAACGTGCTGTTACGGTCCCAGTTGGTAGCCATGATGGTGCCTGCAGCCAGAGCCTCCAGCATTGGGGCCTTGCCGGGTATTTTACGGTAGCTATGTTTAGCCAACGTCTCGCCTGATGTATCCAGGAATATCTCAGCCCGGTCGTCCTGCCAGTAAAGGTGTACCACCGTTTTATTTTGTTCCGCTCCCGAATTTGGCCGGATACCTTTTTTTGCTTTGATCCGATCAACAATAGCGTCCTTCACCTTTACATTGGCGAAAAGCGGCGTTGTGATATGCTCGTTATTCACATTGGACGTAACAGAAAAATAGCCAGAAAAATCGATCAGCTTTTCCCATTCTATCTCTACCAACTGGTCGTAAAGTTGCTGCGGATTGGCGGCGGTAAAGCTTTTGAGTAAATAAATAACCTGGCTTGCGCAGCGCAGATTAAGATTAAGGGCGATGCAATCATTAACCGTTCCTTTGAGTTCTACGCCGGTTGGAAAAACTCTTACCGGCTGGAAACCAAGCTCTTCAACCTCCTGTTGCAGGTAGGGCGATAACCTTTTATTGCAGGTAAGAATGATGCGGCTTTCTGTGTGGAAAACTTCCATAAATTGTTGGCGAATTTATGAATTTAACTCCCCGATTTTATAGCGTAAGCATTAACTTTACATTTTAAATTTTAAGAAGATATGGAAATTAAAGGTAAAGTGCACGAAGTTTCGCCGACCGTACAGGTAACCGATTCATTGAAAAAGAGAGAACTGATCGTTGAATACATCGAAAATCCGCAATACCCTGAATATTTGAAATTTGAAGCCATACAAGATCGTTGCAACCTGTTGGACAACGTTCGTGTAGGCGATGATATAGAAATATTTTTCAACCTGCGCGGCCGTCCGTGGACAGACAAAACCGGCAAAAAGACCTACTTCAACTCATTGCAGTTGTGGAAGATCAACGTGCTGGCCGGCGCAAACAACAACACTGCTCCTGAGTATGCACCTCCGGTTGATTTGAGTGCGGCTCCTGAAGAGGACGATCTTCCTTTTTAGTCAGTTTGCAGTTGTGAGTTTGCAGTAAGCAGTCAGTATTAGAAAATAGCTTCTTAAAAATGAGAAGCTATTTTTGTTTAAATACGGCAATCTGCCCACCGGCAACTGCAAACTACTCTTCTTTTACGATTCTTTTCAATGCTGTTTTTCCGCCTTGTTTTACTTCCAGTAAATACCTTCCATTTAATCCAAGGGCAAAGCTTTTACTGAAACTCCCATTGACGGCTTTATCGGCCCACACCACTTTGCCATCATTGTCAGTTAGTTTTACTTCCGCGGTTGAGCGTGATGGGAGTATGAAACTTAGCATCGTTCTTCCGGATGAAAATTCGGGAACAATGACCAGGTCCTGCAGTTGCAGATCGGCCTTTTCACTGCCGGTTTCCTTTTTAGTCCGCTCTGGTGATGCATCTGATACATTGAAATTGACATGTGTCATAATACCATCCGAGCCGGTATGGGTATAGCTGAAACTCTGGCTGTTGCGGCGATGTGCCATGGCCATCCCACGCATACCGGGCATCTCCCGGTCAAAATTGCGGAACTCGAAATCGCGCGGCTCCATGTCAAAATCTCTCGGTTCAAACCTGAACTCTTTGCCTGGCATCCGGTAGTTAAAGGTCATCATCGAATCCTTGCCTTCTGGTCCTCTGAATTTGTACCGGAAAGTGCCATGCCTGGCCGAATCGTTATCACCAAACATGCGGCGCTCGAAGAACAACGCACGCTTTCCGGTATCAGGGCCGCCCATGTCTTTAAAGCCATTGATATCTCTTAAAGTTTGCTCCCGATCGGCTCCCGACAAATCCTTAATATTTTTGCCATTTACAATGGTATCGCCGTTGTTGATTCTTATTTCGATGCGCCTTTTACTCTGCCCGAAAACTAAAGCCGGCAGTAAAAAAATTGCGATAATGCTTAAGGCGAAAACCAGGTCGAAGCCGGGGTTTACAAAACGCTGTTTCATGAGATTATTTAAATTTGCTCTATCAAAATTAACAAGCAATTCAATACCAAGATGTTAAATCCGAAGTGTCATTTGTTAAAAATTGTTAAATGGCGGTTATCGTGAGTCGATTTAAGGTATTTTTGTTAAAAGGATGAAGAAAAAAAGTTTAGGATTGATTATTGGCCTGATGGGATTTGCACTGCTGGGTGTGATGGCCATGCAATTATATTTTCTGCGCCAATCCTATCAGACGCAGTCGGATATTTTTGACCGTTCGGTCAATGATGCTTTGAATACCGTTGTGGCTAAACTTGCCAAGCAGGACGCCAATAACTTTTTACACCGTAAGGCGCATCTGCTGGAGTTGCAGCGACAGCAGCAGCAAGCGATGCTCACGAGCAACCACGAAAATAATCCGGAAGAAACCGTCGCCGAAGCCAAGCCCAGGAAACAGCTAACCGCGCATCAGCGGCGGTTGAATGCTTTGCGTGATAGCCTGCGGCAGGTAATAGCAAATAGCAAGCTCGACGAAGAATTTTTTAGCATGGCGCAATCGGGCCAGCTGATGCTCCACGTGCGTTATGAGGAAT
>JAICXZ010000298.1 GCA_025934475.1 Mucilaginibacter sp.
ATGTGAACATTTGCGGTTATTGCGGCCCCTCAACACTACTTCTGAGTACGTAACCAACCTGGTCAGCAAACTCAACCTTATCCCATGCCGAACCTTTGTGAACCAGGTGAACTCTTGCGCCGTCGGGTATTTTGGCAACAACTTGTGAACTGAAATCAGGCGATTCATGCAGATAAACAATACCCGTAATATTGGCATGTATAGCAACCAGTGACGAGTCGATATTGGTTTTTACAGGAATACTATGGACAAGCGGCGGTACCGGTTGTTTTGCGACGGTATCTGCTACCTTTGTTTGTTTCTTTGTTGTGAGTGAAATAGACTTATGATGTTTCTTCGAATGAGGAACCACTATGACCGCAGGCTGTTCAACAGGTTTGGGAGCCGTGGCAATTTTTTTCGGCGGGTGGCCACGGAGGTTTTTGTAAACATAGCCGGCAAACAGGGCGGTAATAGCCAGGAACATAATAGTGATACCAATGTTGAGGTATTTGATACGGAACGCGGCCAATTGTTTTTGCTGGACCTTTCGGAAGGCGGAATCGTATTGTTTGCGGCGTTTAGTGTCGCGCAACACATCATAGGCCTCGGTGATTTCGCGAAGGCGGTCGTCCATAAAATCGTCCCGCTCACCCTCGTTCGGATAGAATTTGCGGGCAAGCTTTTGGTATGCCGCGTCAATCTCCGAAGATGTCGCGTTGCTGGTTGCGCCAAGAATGTAGTAGAAGTCCTTCATAACCCATCAAACAGTTATTGGATGAGTAAGACCATGCAAAGTTTAAACCTGCTATTAAACGTTTTTAGTGGCGCCGTTATTTTAGTTTAATTGCTCTTCTGTAACAGGTAATCTGAAGGTGAATGCCGAGCCTTTGCCTACTTCGCTCTCAACCGAAATATTTCCACCGTGGCGCTTAATGATCTCCGACGAAATAAAGAGTCCCAAACCGAGCCCCTGGAAGTGGTGCTCCACATCGATTCGATAGAAGCGATCGAACAATTCGCCAATATGTTCTTCGGGTATACCAATGCCAAAATCTTTTATCGTAACCATGATATTGCCTTCTTTAAGCCCTGCGCTGATTAATACCTTATCAGCATTTGGGGAGTATTTAACCGCATTGTTGATGAGATTGATGATCACCTGTTCTATCCGGTGTTTGTCGCCATGGAACATTACCGGAGCCGATCCCTCGATCACCAGGTTATGATTGGGATATATTTCGCGCACGCCATCAATTGCATCTTTCAATACCTGCTGAAAATCAAAATCCTCCAGGTTATATTTCATCTTACCTGAATTGATCTTCGACACATCCAGCAGATCCTCGATGAGCCGCTCCATCCGGGTTAGCTGCCGGGCAGCCCGACCAATTAAGGTAAACGACTTAAAGCCGGGATCCATTTCTTTAACCGCTATCTGGAAAAAGGCTTTGATTGTAGTAAGCGGCGTTTTAAGCTCATGGCTGGCTATGCTGATGAATTCATCTTTTTTCCGTTCGCTTTTTTCTTTTTCGGTGATATCGCTCATCGCTGTCTGCAGTTCCTTGCTGGTTTTCTTCACTTTTTGCTCCAAGCCTTGCTGCGTACTTCGTACTCGCGCCGCCATAATATTGAATGAGCCTGCCAGGTTGCCCAGTTCATCATCCCGGTTCACCTGTACCGATGCAGAATAGTCACCTTCCGCTATAGCGGTAGCTGCATTACTTAATTGTTTGATGGGGACGGTAATATTCCGCATCATCACCCAGCCGCCGATGCTGCCCACAATGACCAAAATTATTCCAATCACAACTACCCATTGCAAAAACACAGTCGCGGTTTTCAAAAACGACGCACTCGAAAGCTCTATCAGCATCAGCCATTTAGAACCGGGTATTTTTCGGAGCGAACCGATCACGGGCTCTCCGCTAGTGCTTGTGTACTGTGTCGACTGTTGTAGTTTCGATAGATCAACAGCCGGCTTTTCGACAGGTTTCCGCAAATCGGTCCAAAAGCCGCCATCGTCATTGCCAAAATACAGACGGCCGTTGCCTCCCATCAATTGATCAACCTGGTCGATTGCCTGCTGGGGGGTATTCAAAAGCTGCCAGTCGACAATATATCCAATGATTTTACTCTTATCAGCAACTGGCATAAGGGTAGGAAAATAAATGGCATTTTTATAAGGCACAAATCGTCCTACATTTATATAAGACAACTTACCGGCTGTTCGCTCACTAAGTGAATCGATTTCAAACTTCAGGTTTAATTTCTCGTCGCCAACGCGTACCAGCGTTCTTTTTTGTGAATCGAGCAGCGCAATTAACTGGGTTAGTGTGTCATTTTTTCGGAAATTGTTAAACAATTCAATTACCTGTCCGCGCGTATCCGGCTCTTTTGATTTGAGGAGATCAATCACGCTTTTCTGGCCTGCAACAACTTGCATTTTTGCGGCAAAACCGTCGACAGAAGCCTTAAATATTTCGCTCAATTTGTCTGCAAGCGTAGATACACGCTCAGCACCCATGTTTAATGCTGTTTTTTTGACGCTGATATAGGATATCCAGCTAAAAGCCGTGACTACGGTAAGTAAGAGTATACAAATAAAAAGTGGCAGACGCTGCTGTATCGACATGTTCCTGAAACTGAGGATCTTCCGACTCTTGTTCCCTGGGATGTTCGACTGGATAGGGTTCATGATTGGCAGAGCAAATAAATTAATAGCTTAACTATTACTCAAAAATAAACAGATAGTTTAGGCAATGCAATTAATTTAGAGGAAATTCACATAAATTTTGAGGCTTGTTTCCTTTGCAGGGAGGGATGTTCATCGCTCCTTCATCCGCATAGCCAGCGAAATATTCATGATGCCCATGATAATAAAGGCCATGGCTGTCAATAAAACAACAGTAATAGCGCCGAATGCCGCATCAAAAAGTATAAATAGTCCTACTAAAATAATGACAATTCCACCTAATGTAAGCACCCATAGCCTTTGACCAAAGCTTGAAAACCAAGCCATGGAAATGCCCCGGAAAAGGAACCAAAGCCCAACAATGATGCGTATGATGGCTGCACTCACACCGATGTGGCCCATCAGCGTCAGTCCGAGCAAAATGTCGATAATGCCGAGTATAAGATGCCAGCCACGATTGGCTTCGCTCTTCTCACGAACTACACGTAACAATTCGGCTACACCCGTTATGAAAAGAATGAGTCCTAAAGTGAAACCCATCGCTGCAAAACCTACTGCCGGTGAAGCGATCATATAAATTCCAACGCCGATAAATAACATTCCGCGGATGAGAAACACCCACCAGTGTCTCCATTCGCGCGCAACGGTAATTTGCATAATCCTAGCTTTTAAGTTATAACCCATAGCGGCCGCCAATGGTTTGGGCCCTCCTGCTAAAATCAATTTTGCAAACTCTTAACGGAAAATTTTGTTAACATTGCGACGCTTTGCCACACGGCAATAAGCGAAAACTTATAACGTTTTTTAACGACACTAAACAAATTGCTAATCATGAAACTTGTAAAATTCACGTTAACACCTGTTATTATCTTATCCGTTCTTGTCTCGCTTGAAGCGTGCCACTCTAAAAAGAAAATACAAAAAGCGGCACCTGATACTACTGCTGCAACGCCTCCACCGCCGCCACCTGCTCCGGCTCCGGTACAAACGCCGCCACCGCCGCCACCGGCACCACCGGCTCCGAACTATAACTTTACCAATATCCAGTTTGAGTTCGACTCAGGTATTTTGAAAACTGACTCGTACCCAATCCTGGATAAAGCAGCCGTAGAAATGAAGAAAGATACCACGGCCAGTTTTATGCTGAATGGCTATGCTTCGATCGAAGGAACGCCTGAGCACAACCAGGTACTTTCGCAGGATAGGGCCAATGCAGTAAAAGCATACCTTGTTAATACAGGTATCCCGGCAAGCAAATTAGTTGCCAAAGGCCATGGTACCGACAATCCGATTGGTGATAACTCAACTGAGCAAGGCAAAATTTTGAACCGTCGTGTTGAGATCAAAAAGCAGTAATTGCCTTAGGAAATAATAATTAAAAAAAACCCGCTCGAACAAATACGCGCGGGGTTTTTTGTTCCCTTACATGGATTCGAACCACAATCTTCAGAGCCAGAATCTGACGTGTTACCCTTGCACCATAAGGGACTATTTCCAATCGGTAGGGTAACCCGGACTCGAACCGGGAACCTCCACAACCCGAATGTGGTAATCTAGCCAATTGATATACTACCCTAAACTAAAAATCCTCCAGGCATTTGCTGAGAGGATTCGAAGTACCTTATTTATGCCGGGTCAATACTTATCCTCTGCAGCTTTGCGGCTGCTGTTGCTGGACTTGTATTGGCGTATAGTTCATAGCACAATTATAAATATTTTTTCCGAAATGGGAAAATCGCGAAGTGACAAGAGCCTTTATTACACCCTCGACCGCCGCTATTGGATGAACCAGGTCGTCACGCGTCACTTTTTGCTTTTAATCTCTTCCTCAATCCGCAAACTTTCTTCGTGAATGCTGTTAAGTAATTCGGTGATGAATTCAGGGGATAAGCCCTCAGTTTTTCCTTGTTCAATTGCTTTATCTAAAACTTCTTTGAACCGTGCCGCCTGCAGAGGAGGAATATTATTTTTCGCTTTGTAAATACCAATGGCTCTAACCGCTTTTTCTCTTTCCCCTAAAAGAGCGATTAATTTTTTGTCAATTTCATCAATTTTAATGCGGTTTTTGATGAGGGTACTGTCCTGGCCCGCAGAAGCCGACTGTCCGTAAACTTTCTGGCTGCATAAACTGCTTATCGCTACAAAGAACGACACAACGGTAATTGTTAGCTTGATTTTTTGATTCATAAGGTATTTGTAGATGTTAAAAATTTCTATTTCCTGGCGAACGGAAATTACGAAGCGACTGCAGCCTTTAGCAATCCCTCGACTGCAGCTATAGGATGAATCAAATCATCAGGCAGTGCGAAGCGTTGTTGCAGGTAGCCAAAGCTTACTACGGGGAGTGATATTGTTCCCTTGAGAGCATTCATGATTCCACCTCAAGAATGATGTGCCTGCTGAAGTTCGGGCATAAGGGATGGCATGGGAACTCTCGCCCGTGCTGTTTGGGGCGCTCTTGAGTTTGGACGCCTGACGACTGGCTTGCAAGACCACGATTACCTTGAATAGCCGGGGTCATGTTTGCCTAGCG
>JAICXZ010000612.1 GCA_025934475.1 Mucilaginibacter sp.
GCCAAAGTAAGTGAGGTAAAAGCCCCGATGCCGGGAATGGTTTTAAAAGTGTTTGTGAAAGAAGGCGCTGAGGTTAAGAAAGGAGAGAATCTTTTTGTTCTGGAGGCAATGAAGATGGAAAACATTATTAAATCGCCGGCGGATGTGACGGTAAAGACCATTAAGATAAAACCCGGCGACAAGGTAGAAAAAGGTCAGGTGTTAATCGTATTTTAACGCATGACTACAATAAAAAAACGCCTTCGGGGTATTTACCTCGAAGGCGTTTTTATTTAGATCGTCTGCCCTAGTCACAAGTTAACTAGTCACCAGTTAACCAATCTTATTGAGGTTTATAATTTTTCTGCTTTTTAACGGTAAAGTGCGGTTTGCCTGCAGGGCTGATCTCAGACTCGCCCACCATCGTCATCGCGCAGCGGAAACCTACCATAGCGCTGGATTCGTCTTCGTCCATAAAACGACGTGTTGCCGGGTTCAGCCAAAAGGCCATGTCATTCCATGAACCGCCTTTATACACTTTTGATTTATCGCTAACTAAAGTAGTGGTACCATAAAGCGTGTTGTTAACTGAGTCGGCTGCACCGCGGAAGTCAGGGTTAAATGGCTTGCCGGCAAGCGGATTAGCAACGCCCGGAGCGCCCGGAGTAGTATTGGCAGCTGCACTAGCGTTGGGGTTGGCTGCACCATTGGCGCCATTAGCATTACCACCTTGCTGTATTGCGAGCATTTGCTCGTAAGTCATCTTTTTGTTTGACTTGGCCGGATCAAGAACTGGTTTGCCATATTTGTCCTTCGCAAACAAACCTTTGTTCACATCGGCCATACGCTTGTCTTTGTATTCGTTACCGCGGAATGGGTTGAAATCTTCAAATTCTTCGAACGATGTCTGGCGGTAAGTATCCTGAACCCACTCATTTACGTTTCCGGCCATGTTATACAAACCGAAATCGTTTGGAGGGAAAGATCTTACCCGAGCCGTGATCTCGGCCTTGTCATTCAAATAACCGCCAACACCCATGTTGTCACCCAAGCCGCGTTTAAAGTTGGCCAGAATCATACCACGGGTTTTTTGTTTAGCTGAACGAACGCCCAGGCCGTTCCATGGATATACTTTATCGTTATCAATGTTCTCAAACTCGGTGTTTCCAATCAAAGCAAGTGCTGCATATTCCCACTCAGCTTCTGATGGCAGGCGATATTTTTGTTTCAAAATACCGTCTTCAATGCGTACCGGCCTCACCAGTTTGCCATTGCCCTTGCCTTTATTAGCTGTAGCTGCTGCTTTTGCAGTCGGGCTAATATCCGGCATCATTTTCTTACCGTCGATACCAGGGCCTTTATATTGGCCATTCAGGTAGATGTCGGTATTAAAAGGATCACCATTTGCAGGCTTTCCGGCAGCAGCAGTCGTTTTGCCTTTACCTTTACCAGCACCGGCGGCATCTTTCCAGCTTACCATACGACCAGTTTCGCGCAGGATATTTTCGTTCATACGGTCAGTTCGCCATGTGCAATATTCCTGTACCTGATCCCAGCTAACACCCACAACAGGGTAATCGCGGAAAGCAGGGTGACGGAGGTAGTTCTCTACATATGGGTCATTGTATGACAAAGGACGACGCCATACCAGTGTGTCTGGGATTGCATCGTAATAAAGTTTATGATCATCCGGGAACGTAATACCTATCCAGTGCATATAATCAAGCCAATCCTGGTTCGATACTTCTGTTTCGTCCATATAGAACGAAGGAACAGTTACCCTACGGCGAACATTATTATAATCGTAGGTTACATCCTGATCGGCACTGCCGCCCATCACAAATGTACCGCCTTCGATAGCAACCAGACCAGGTCCGGGAGCTGGGTGCGCAATCCTGAAACGTTCGTAACCTCCATTGTTTTTGTCGTTGTAAACCATCCCTGTTTTTGAGGACCTTTCAGGTTTACTACAACTGCTCAACAATGCTCCGAAACCCATCAGCATTACCGCAGTTCTCGTAAAAAGTAATTTCATATTTTTACTATTTATTGAAGTGTAAATCTAAAAAAAATGAATTAATAATTAATCCGTGTGGCACATTAAATTCCAAAAAAGGACGAACCTTTATTGGGCTTTAAACGTAAAACCGGGCATTGAGTTACACTAATTTAAGTAAATTTAACTCAAAAAGCTAAATATTTGAGTCTCTATATATTAAGCAAAAAGTAGGGAGGCGAATAATTTCAATTTAAAACTTAAATTGCACGATGAAGTTTTTCAGTACTCAGACAAGGAATATTCTGATTTATGCCGCTCTTTTTTTACCTATAGCCGCTTCTGCTCAATCAGTTGGGCAAGGTGGTACAAATACCAATGGTAGCAACTCGACACAAATACCAACCGCAGTTCCGTTTCTTTTGATCACACCTGACTCAAGGTCGGGCGCTATGGGTGAGGCCGGCGTTGCAATATCTCCTGATGTAAATGCAAACTTCTGGAATCCTTCAAAATTAGCTTTTTTGGATGCGCACGACGATGTGTCGGTGTCATATAGCCCATGGTTGCGTAACCTGGTGCCCGACGTGAGCCTTGCTTATGTAAGTTACGCGCACAAGCTTGATGACCGTAACACCTTTGGAGCTTCACTACGCTATTTTAACCTCGGTTCGATTGAAGAAACCGATGCATCGCAAAATTCACTTGGCGTTTATTCGCCCAACGAGTTTTCAATAGACGGATCATTTGCACGTAAATTCGGTAACGAGTTCTCATTGGGCCTTAGTCTGCGGTATATTCACTCAAGTTTGTTTAACGGTACTTTTTCGGGCAATCAAACGGTGAAACCGGGCAATGCAGTTGCTGCAGATGTGTCGTTATATTATACCAAGCCAATGCAGGAGTTTGGCAAAGAAGCTACTTTCTCTTTCGGTACAAATATCTCGAACATTGGATCAAAGATGAGCTATACCGACAATGGCACCAAGTATTTTTTGCCCACTAACTGGAGACTGGGAATAGCCAACACATTAAATCTTGATCAATACAATCAGCTTACATTCGCACTTGATTTTAATAAATTGTTAGTTCCCACGCCGCCGATCCGCGACGCAGACGGAAATATCATCAAAGGTAAAGACGACAATGTTTCCGTGCCTGCCGGTATATTTGGTTCTTTTACTGATGCTCCTAACGGCTTTAGCGAAGAGATGCAGGAGATTACCATTTCGCCGGGAATTGAATATTGGTAC
>JAICXZ010000416.1 GCA_025934475.1 Mucilaginibacter sp.
ACCGTTTTCTCAGATCCGCCGCTAAAAGACAAATTATGACTTTGAGAAAAGCCGCTGCTCCGCTCAATCTCGTTTTCCCAGTTGGTATTTCCGTTATTGTTTGCGGGCGTCAAGCTTTGATTAGTTGCTGCCAAAAAAGCTTTCAGCTGATCGGCACTAGCTACCTTGAACTGGTTGGCAATCTTTTCGCTGGCCAAATAAGCATCATAGGTCATTTTCAGTTGACCCGCTTTACCTCTTTTGGTAGTTACAATGATTACACCGTTGGTGGCACGGCTGCCGTAGATAGCAGCGGCCGATGCGTCTTTTAACACATCTATTGACTCGATATCGGATGGCGCGACAAGGTTAAAATCGGCGTCAGGCACACCATCGATAACATAAAACGGCGACGATCCCGCCCCTGGGCGAAATGTTGAGGGGCCTCTCAATGTTATGGTGGTAGTCCCGTTAGGATTGCCATCGCTGGTAATATTAAGGCCAGCTACTTTACCTTCCAAAAGATCGGCGGGCGTTGCGGTAACGCCTTGGTTGTACTTGTCAGGCTTTACCGTCGAAATAGAGCTGGTCAATTGCCCTTTGGTTGTGGTACCATAACCAACCACCACAACCTCATTCATAGTTTTTGAAGTTTCGTTAAGTGTGATGCTTAGCGACTCTTCATCTCCTACTGTTTTCTCTATGGTCTGATAGCCAATAAAGCTAAAGCGCAACACGGCGCCTTTGGCAGCTTTTATTAAAAAGGTACCATTAATTGTGGTTGCAGTGGAAGTGCTTGTTCCCTCAACCTGGACGGTTACGCCGGGCAGCGGCGAACCTGTTGCATCCTTAACAGTCCCTTTGATGGTGCCGGTTTGGGCATGGGAACTGTAAAAGGAAAATGTGCACAGCAAGAGCAAGATACTACACAGGTATCTTGCCTTCAATAGTTTGGGTCGAACTGTAATCATGTATGTTTTAATTTAATTGGTTGCTGGTTTATTTTGCACTTTTGCAGCTAATGAAAAAGTGTTATATTTATTTAGCGGGCCGGTGCTTGTCTTAATTGTTTTTTGAACAATTAAAAAAAAGACAAAACAAATTCTCTAAGCCTAACACGTTAATTATCAGGTTTATTCAGAGCGTCTTTATCGCCCGCTAAGCATATTTTGCAGACCTAAATTGATTTTTTTTTCAATTGCTTTTTCGGATTTGTAAGTATTTATTTACGTAAACGTTTACGAATAAAGGTGCATTAAACACTTATTCAACAGCCAGAAATGGCCAGAAATTATGGGAGAAATCAACATTAAGCAGCTTGCCAGCGAGCTGAATTTATCGGCAGCAACGGTTTCCCGGGCGCTCAGAGACAGCCATGAGATAAGCGCCGAAACCAAGGCAAGGGTGATGGAGATGGCAAAAAAGCTCAACTACGAACCAAACCCATTTGCCAGCAGTTTAAGGCACCAAAAAAGCAATACTATTGCTGTAATAGTGCCCGAGGTTGCCAATAATTTCTTTTCGCTCGCGATAAAAGGGATCGAGGAAGTAGCCCGGGCAAAGGATCATCACGTATTGATTTACCAAACGCACGAGAGCGGCGAACTCGAATCTTCCTTCATGACGCGATTATTAAGTGGCCGTGTCGACGGCGTGCTTATATCGCCCGCCAGTCACGTAGCCAGCAAAGATTACTTTCAGAAAGTGAGCGAAAAAATCCCGATGGTTTTCTTTGACCGTGATCACGATGACATAGAAGGGGTAAAAATCACAACCGACGATTATGAGAGCGCTTACAGCGCTACGCAGCACCTATTAGAGGCTGGCTGTAAAAGAATCGGCTTTTTGGCGGCGCTCGATACGCTTACTACCGGGAAGAAGAGAATGCAGGGGTATATTGATGCCTTAAAAGATAATGGCCTCACCGCCGAGCCCGAACTGATCGTTACGCAATGCGAAAACAATGAACCATGCCGCTCCAAGATCAGGTACTTTATTGCCCGGCAAAAACCCGACGGGATCCTATCATCAATAGAAGAACTGGCCCTCCCCTGTTATTATGTTTGTAAGGAACTTAATCTGAATATCCCGAAGGATTTGAAAGTGATCACCTATTCCAATCTTTCACATGCCGAGTTATTAAACCCCTCGCTGTCTACTATTAACCAGCCGGCGTTTGAGATTGGTACCGAGGCGGCCACCATTTTATTCAAAATGTTCAGCAAGCGCTGGTATGATCCTAACATTACCATCAGCCTCAAGTCTAATATCATAAAAAGAGAATCTACCCAGGCATAAGTCAGCAAAAAATAATACGAAAAATAATTGTATGATAAACACTAAATATGTTTATCATTGTATTAATTTATCATTTATAAACTATTTAAGAGGTTAGCCGAACCTTTTTTATGCAAAAATATTCTAAACAAACCCGCGTACTTTTAGCAGTAGATTGCATCATCTTTGGTTTTGATGGCGATGAGTTAAAAATCCTTTTAATTAAACGCGCATTTAACCCCGAAAAAGGTAACTGGAGCTTAATGGGAGGCTTTGTACAGACCGATGAAAGTGTTGACCAGGCTGCAAATCGCATTCTGAAGGATTTGACCGGCATAGAAGGCGTGTACCTGGAACAGCTTTATACTTTCGGCGATCCGCACCGTGATCCAACAGAAAGGACGGCATCAGTTTGTCATTTTGCGCTGGTCGATCTTAACAAATATGAGGCTCAGCTAAGTAATGACTACCACGCGGAATGGTTCCCGCTAAAACGTTTCCCCAAACTCATATTCGACCATAACGACATGGTTGAAATGGCAAAAAAACGAATCCGTTATAAAGCCGCCTTCCACCCTATTCTATTTGAATTGCTGCCCGATAAGTTCACCCTGCCGCAGCTGCAAAACCTCTACGAGAGCGTGTACAACACCACTATCGACAAGCGGAACTTCAGCAAACGTGTACTGGCTACGGGACTGCTCATCAAGCTTACCGAAAAAGATAAGACCGGCTCTAAGCGCGGTGCTTTCTTCTACAGGCTCAACACGCAAAACTATTACGCCAAATTCCAGGCATTCCTCAATTTTATTCCTAACCCGGATACACTGCGTTATTAAAAATTAATACTATTTAAACAGGGCAACGCTACGTGTTAAAAAATAACTGTTAATTTTACACTAATTATAAGCCAAGAACATAACCGAATGAAAAAGAAGATCCTGCTTGCCGCAGCAATTTTTGCCGCCTGCTTAAGTGTACATGCACAAACAACCAAAATGGCGGCTACACCGCCCATGGGATGGAATAGTTACAACAGCTTTGGATCAGCGGTGCATGAAAATGAAGTGAAGGCCAATGCCCAATACATGGCAAAAACCCTGAAACAGCATGGCTGGCAATATGTCGTGGTCGATTTTCTTTGGTCGTAAGATAATCCTCCGGGAAGCCATATTGGTAATCCCTATCAAAAAAGATTGCAGGATGGCTCTTATATTCCATGGCTGACGATGGACAAATGGGGTCGATTGTTCCCCCAGCCTACCAAATTCCCATCGGCTTTTGGCGGTAAAGGCTTTAAACCATTGGCAGACTATGTTCATCAATTAGGTCTAAAATTCGGCATACATGTAATGCGGGGTATTCCAAGGCAGGCTGTCTGGGCAAAAACGCCCGTGCTTGGAGCAAAAGGTATCAGTGCCGACATGATTGCCGATACCAATTCCAAATGCGACTGGATGAATCATATGTACGGATTGGATATGAGCAAACCGGGCGCACAAGCCTACCTCAACTCGCTGCTCGATCTTTACGCTTCCTGGGGTGTTGATTTTATTAAAGTTGATGATATTTCGCGCCCGTATCACAAAGAAGAGATTGAAGGTTATCATAAAGCTATTGAACATTGCAAGAGGCCGGTCGTGCTGAGTATCTCGCCGGGCGAAACACCTATAGCCGAAGCTGAGCATGTTAAACAAAATGCCAACATGTGGCGCATGGCCGATGATTTTTGGGATAACTGGAAAGAGGTGCTACACATGTTCGATTACGCCAAAACCTGGGAAGGCCAGGGAGGCCCCGGCCATTGGCCCGACTGCGATATGCTGCAAATAGGCAAACTATCCAAACGTGGCCCGGTTGGTGAAGAACGTTATAGTCGCTTTACCGATGATGAGGCGTACTCCCATATCACCTTCTGGTGCATTTATAAATCGCCGTTAATGGTAGGCTGCAACCTGCCTGAGAACAGGGAAATTGAACGAAAACTGC
>JAICXZ010000764.1 GCA_025934475.1 Mucilaginibacter sp.
GAGAACGCAAAGCTTTTCGATTTCGACCATAAAATTTTTACTGCGAACTGCCTACTGCAAACTGCCCACTGCCATCAGGTTTTCTGTTTCTTCTTCCTCGCGGCCGGGAATAATACGTTGTTCAATATCAGCCGGTAGCCTGGCGAATTGGGGTGCAGCTTCAGATCGGTGGGCGGGTCGCCTACAATATGCTGATAATCTTCGGGGTCGTGACCACCGTAAAAGGTCCATTGGCCTTTGCCATATTCTCCATGGACATAGCGGGCCTCGCCGGCGCTTTTCATTTCGCCCATAATGGTTACACCAGGCTTAAGCAGTTTTTCGTTAAAGGCGGTGGTTAAGCCCATAAAGCCTTTGATCACTTTATCGTGATTCTGCGTCAGCATGCTGGGCACCACGTCCCATTTAGCCGAGAAATCAAATAGGGTAAAAAAGTCCTTTTCGCGATCAACCTGGCGTGTTGCTGTTACGTCGATATTGCTGAACTGGTGCGACATGGGGTTCATGTCGAGATTAAAATTCTGAAAGGCGAAAGTTTGGGTGAAATCAAGTTTGCTTTGAGCATCCGGGTCGGCAGCGTCCCCGTCGAACATGCTTTCGCAGATATCAGTGTTATGTGCCGCCAGTGCTATATCGAATGTATCCGTTCCGGAGCACATGGCGAACAGGAAGCCGCCTCCGGCACAAAAATCGCGTATCCGCACAGCCACGGCCAGCTTCATTTGCGACACCTTTTTGAAACCAAGCTTGTGCGCCATGTCTTCCTGTATCTTCACATCATCGTTATACCATTGCGCATAGCGGAATGATCCATAGAACTTGCTATACTGTCCGGTAAAATCCTCGTGGTGCAGGTGCAGCCAATCGTATTTAGGCAGGTCGCCGCGAATTACCTCTTCGTCATACACCATGTCGTAGGGAATTTCGGCATACTTAAGCACCAGCGTAACTGCATCATCCCAGGGAAGTTTATTTTTAGGAGTATAAACTGCGATTTTAGGCGCTTTCTCCAGCTTCACCACATCCATATTTACGGATGGGTCGCTAACTTCGGTAATGATCTGGTTTACCTTGGCATCGGCCAAAACTTCGTAGCTTACGCCGCGGATCTTGCACTCGCTCTCTACATTCTGGTTGTACTTCATCATGAAGCTGCCGCCGCGGTAGTTGAGCAGCCAGTCTACCTCTTCGCCGTTCTTCAACACCCAGTAAGCAATACCATATGATTTTAGATGATCCTTTTGCTCATCATCCATTGGTATAAGAATCGATGCCGCCCTGGTCAGGAAAGGGAAAAGCAACAAGATTAAAGGCAAAAAGTATCTCCGCAACAACTTCATATTCAAATGTAACGAATAATTGGCTATACTATTACGAGAGCAAAACAACCTAAGTTATTGGTCTTGCTGGTGAAATATCTCTGTAAGTTCTTTAGACTTGCGCCTGTCGGCAGGCGTTTTCATAAACTCCTTGTAGCATTGGCTCAAATACATGGCAAAATTGAACTCCGAGCTCCTGAAGGTTTCCATATCAGGGCGATACAGAATAATAAAGTTTTGCATTTCCTGTCCGTCCAGTGGTATATATTTTTTGAGGTTTGTTGGGCTGAATATGCTGTCGATCTGCGTTCTGGTTCCTTCATCAGCAGCTATCTGAGCGTTACGCTCCCGCTTTTTTGCCGCAGAGTGCGAGTCAAAAATGTTCATGGACAGACCACCTTTATAGTTGCCGTCCTTATCGGTTTGATAAACTACTGTTTGGCCGCCCAGCGGACCAATGGGCCGGGTATCTTTCAGATTGCCCAGCTTAACCTCAGCGCCGGTTACTTTAACCTCGTTCAGCATTTTGCTTTGGGGCACCAGCTTGATCTCGATATACCTGAGATCTTTTACGTATAAAGTATCGGGAGCGTACGACAATGCCGTGAAAACGACCAAATCGCCGACTTTAGCTGATATCGAAAAAGCACCGGTACGGTCGGTAACAATTCCAGCGCCGTTCTTAATATTCCTCACCGTAACACCAGGCATGGCATTATTGGTTTTGTCTTCATAGACGCGGCCGGTCAGCGCATTCTGTGCATGCGCAAACCCTGTGAGCAATAAAAAAACGATGAATAAAACTAATGGACGAATCATAAAACAATCTCAAACACAAACCCAGCCAGGCATTTAGCCCGCAAATGTAACGATTCTGTTTCTAACAGATTAGGAACTTAACACCTTTTAACTAAATTTAACTATCTGATTAAAATTGAGTTTTCAATTTTTTCATTACTTAAACCATTTTCCTTTCACCTTTTGCCTTTATCCTTTTTTACTAACTTTGCAGCCTGTCAATTTTAAAAAATGAGCAAAGCAATAATAAAAACTGCTAAAGGCGACATGACCGTTCAATTCTATGACAAGGATGCGCC
>JAICXZ010000428.1 GCA_025934475.1 Mucilaginibacter sp.
CCTTCTTTTCATGTATCGGCCAAAGGTAGGAATTAAAGCGTAAAGGGCACAAAAAAAGGGCCGAATACAAGTACTCGACCCTACATCTACCTATGAAAAACATGCCCTATGAGAGGGCACTACAAATGTAGATATAGTTTTTTAATTTCTAAACAAAATTTTAATAATTTTTTTATTTCGCGTCAAGGATGTTTCGCTCGATCAAAATCTGGATGATGCCGTCCACTAAACCCACGCTCGGAACGTAGATATTTTTCATGTTTGCCCACTTCATTACAGACAAAAATATCTCACAGGCCGGGATGATCACATCTGCTCTATCCTGATTGATACCCAACACATTGATTCGATCTTTAAGCGAAAATGAATTCAAATAACTGTATAGGGATTTCAGTTTCAGGAATGTTAATGGAGAACCATTTTTCTCTTCCGACATCTTATAAAGCTTATTGATATTGCCACCCGTGCCGATGCCGTTTACGCTTTTGTACATCCTGGTGTGCTCGCGCACAAATTCTCGCATTTCCTGCCAGGTTTCGTCCTTATCCTGGTTATCCAAAATACGAATGGTACCAATGTTAAATGACCGGGAAGCCATCAGTTTTCCATCCGAAAACAACGACAACTCGGTACTTCCACCACCCACATCGATGTAGAGATAATTCTTGCTCTTGTCGATGTTTTCTTCTGAGTGGTTCGAATAAATAATCTTGGCCTCTTTTTGACCATTAATAATCTCAAGGTCTATATCAGCCTCTTCCTTAATGGCACGAACAATATCCTCGCCATTTCTGGCTTCCCGCATCGCCGATGTAGCAAAGGCCATGTAGTCGCTCACTTTGTAAACATCCATCAGGTTGCGAAACGCGCGCATGGATTTAACAAGGTCGGTAGCTTTTCTTTCGGATATAAATTGTTGAATAAAAGCGTCGTCGCCCAGGCGGAGCGGCACGCGCACCAGGGTATTCTTTTTAAATGAAACTGCCCCATTATTTTCAATAATGTCAGCAATAAGTAGTCGGATGGCGTTGGAGCCGATATCTATAGCAGCGTATCTCAATTGTTTTTGTATTTCAGGTGATTGTAAATGTCTATCTGGGCACGGCAAGGTATCTCGTTATTCGTTTTGTGATACTTGTTATTGTTCTGGCTGTTTATCTCGCGGGCCTTGGTATTATCTTCGAGTTGTATATTGATGATCTCACGTATCTCCTTCTTGATCTCTTCGTCATAAATCGGGAAACCAACTTCGACGCGATTGTCGATGTTCCGCGTCATAAAATCGGCTGAAGTGAGATACATCAGCTCATCCCCGCCATTGCAGTAAATGTGTACACGGGCATGTTCGAGGTATTTATCCACGATGCTGATCACTTCGATATTTTCGCTCCAGCCTTTCATGCCAGGTATCAGGCAGCACATGCCTCTAATAATCATTTTAATCTTCACACCTGCGTTGCTTGCGTCGTAAAGCTTATTGATCAGATGCTCGTCGGCCAGGCTATTCATCTTAAGGATCATGTAAGCGGGTTTGCCGGCTTTTGCATTTTTGATCTCGTTGTCGATCAATTTGTAGATTGCCGGTCTCGAGTCAATAGGCGAAACGATCAGGTGTTTTATGCCTTTGGCCAATGTATTTTGCTTCAGCGCCTTAAATACTTCTACCAGGTCATCAGTTAGCTTTTTGTTAGATGTAAATAAGGTATGATCTGCGTATATCTTCGCCGTCTTCTCATTGAAGTTACCAGTCGAGAAGCAGGCGTAGTTAACAGGTTTGCCCTTTTCGGTACGGGTAACCAAACATATCTTGGAATGCACCTTATAGTTGGGTACGCCATATAATACGTTCACGCCCTCATCCTGCAAACGACTGCTGTAAGTAATGTTATTCTCCTCATCGAAACGCGCCCGCAACTCAACCAAACAGTTTACCTTCTTACCGTTTTTAGCGGCGTTGATCAGCGCATGGATTACGTGAGAATGATCAGCAAGGCGATACAGCGATATGCTGATTTCCTTCACTTTAGGATCGATAGCCGCTTCACGCAGAAAGTGGATTACATAATCGTAGGATTGGTATGGTGTGCTCACCAGGTAGTCCCTTTGAGAGATCATGCTCAATAAGCTTTTGCCAAATGACAATCCGGGTACCGGCAACGGCGGATATGGCGTATATTCCAGTTCGGGTCGCCCAACATTTGGAAAAGCGATAAAGTTCTTGAAGTTGAGGTAACGGTTACCAGGTATCAGGTTTTCGGGATGCAGCCCTATTTTCTTTACCAGGTAGCTAACCATATCCAACGGCATCTCACTGTCGTACAGCAGCCTCATGGGGCGGCCACGTTTGCGCTTTTGCAGGCTCTTTGAAAGCGCGTCGATAAATTTCTCGCTTACTTCTTTATCAAGGTCAAGTTCAGCATCGCGTGTAAGCTGTATCGAGTATGCTTCTATGTTATCGTGATCAAAGATGAAAAAGATATCCTCCAGCGAGTAACGCACGATATCGTCAACCAGGATAATGAACTTAAGATTATTAGTATCCGGCAGTACCAGGAACCTGGAAAGACTATCGCGCAACTCAACCAGTGCATACCTCGATTTTTCGTTTTTGGTCAGCTTTACAAAAAAGTAAAGGCCCCTGTCGCGCAGCTCAGGAAAAGGCTGACCTTCATCCAGCATAATGGGAACCAGCGTCGCAAGAATGCGTTCGCGGAAGTAGTTCTTCACGAATGCACCGCGGGTTACGTTCAGCTGCTTTTCGTTCAGAATGAATATCTTCTCTTCGGCAAGTTGCTTAAGGATGATATTCTCGTACAGGTTATTGAACTTACGTTCCTGCTTTACAACTACGTTCTTGATCTGGTTCAGAATCTTTTTGGGATTATAGCCCAGCAATTCTTTCGCCTTTTCATTTAAATTGGCAAGGCGACTCATGGTGGCCACACGCACGCGGTAAAACTCGTCGAGATTGGATGAAAAGATGGCCAGGAACCGTATTCTGTCTATTAACGGTACCGTTGGGTCCGACGCTTCCTGTAAAACCCGTTCGTTAAAATATAGCCAACTTATTTCCCTGTTTATTAAAGGTATCTTTTTGTCATCCATAAAATGTGGCTGTGCAAGCCGCTAAGTACAAAACTGCCTATTTATTTGTTAAATTAATATTAAGTAAACTTTAAATAGTGGAATTTGTGAGCGGAAACTTAACTGCGTTATAGTTAAAATGGTTATTAGAAGTTATAGTGGTTATAAAGGTTAAATTTTCTCTTAAAAATGCAAGATAAACCAAACCAACTTTTACAACCATTCTAACATTTATAACCCTTACAACTAAATTGCATATTTTTACACCTCAAAACCTCCCAAAACATGCCATCATTTGATATAGTAAGCAAGATCGACGGTCAGACGCTGGATAATGCTATCAACACCGCCAAGAAGGAAATATTGAACCGCTACGATTTCCACGACTCTAAAAGCACGGTGGAGTTGGACAAAAAAACCAACGAAATAACCATCGTTACTGAAAACGACATGCGTTTAAAAGCGATTAAAGATTCGATCATCAGCCGGATGGTGAAGCAAAATATCGATCCTTCCGCATTGGACGATGGCAAGGAGCAGTATGCTTCAGGCAATATGATCCGCAAGGAACTTAAGATCAAAGAAGGCATTGATAAACAGACTGCTTCAAAAATCGTGAAGAAGATCAAAGACAGCGGACTAAAAGTTCAGGCCTCCATCATGGACGACCAGGTACGCGTACAAGCCAAAAAAATTGACGATCTGCAAGCTGTCATCGCCTTGTGCCGGAAAGAAAACTTTGGGCAACCGCTACAGTATATCAATATGCGAAACTAATTTCAGATTTACCGCATAAAGCATTGATTTACAGAGCATATGTGTTCACGCTCAGCCGCCTGCCAGGGCCATTTCCTGGCAAATACCTGATTATCAAGGGGCAAATTTTAAAAAAAGCTGAAAATCGCTGCAAAACCCCCTGTTTTCGTGAACATTCCGGGTCTTAATATGGGTGGCCGAGGTACAACACAAGCCTGCTGTGAAGTTTTCAGTGGGCTTTATATCACCTTCTCCAGCGTCCATCGATGGCCGAATGGGTCCTTTAGTTCTCCCTGCCGGTAGCCGTAAAAATAGTCCTGCATAGGTGAAAGTTCCTCTCCGCCTGCTTCGATAGC
>JAICXZ010000598.1 GCA_025934475.1 Mucilaginibacter sp.
ATCGAATTCAGGCCTACGATCAATATCTTTTCGAAGGGCCGGTTTGCCGAGGGACTTTGTTTGGGCGGAGGCTACGTTTTTGGTGCGAAGCAAGGCCTTATGACCGAAATTTGTAACAGCATTAATTTTAATGTTAGCGAGAAAGTGGCAATCGCCGTTGTACAGGGGTATTTTTATTTCGACGGCACGAATAATAGCCGCGGTACACAATATATGGGATTTACATTTACCTATAATTTCCTGCGGAAGCATACGGTTAACATGCAGCGAAAAAAAGCTGCGATAATTAGCGACAACTAAGTATAATTGTATAGCTAAATTTTGAAGAAATGGACAGTCAAACAGAAAGCCATAACGCGCATACTGAATTGCTGAAGAAAATGACCGAAATGGACGGCCGGCTTACGGGCAGCGCCGCCTCGGCGTATGCGTATAATAAAATAAATAATATTCTGCTTATGCAGGTATTGGCTCATTTGGAAAACCGCGATCTTGAAGAGATCAGGAGTAATGTCGACAATTATATTGCCCGGTTCACGGAAGAATATATGAAAAAGAATGCATGACTTACTTGTCGAGGATCATTTTCAAATCGATCATTTCATTTTTGAATATTCTAACATTATAATCAACGATATCAGTAAACCGTTGTGTAAATTGTTCATAGTTATCCTCATAGCCAATAGAACCCAATTTTTTAAAACTTTCTTTGATCGTTGCTCTGCCAATTACCGTAAAACGCTCCTTAATTTTAATGAGGTCTTTGTGCTCAATAGCATTAATTGGCAATCCTACAGTGAAGGGGTACCGCAAATTTTTTATCCCTTTGCCAAAACAGTTCAATTCCCGGTTGCTCCTTTATCACTTCCGATCTTTCGTACATATTTCCGATTTTATGAATAAACACCGAACCACGAATTACGTCCGGCTCAGTTGGAAATTGGTGATTTGAATAAGCTGTAGGCGTAAAGTTATAATTGCAGTTACCTCTGTATTGGCTGATACCAAATATAATAGCTGCGCGATAAGAGTTATCAGGCATTTGAAAAGCGACTATATCGTCCTCTTTAAATAAAAAACGCGTTATTATGCTATATTTTTTTCGTTTGCGAGTATTTGCTTTTGGTGCCGATATTTTCTTTATTAGTTTTTCTAGCTCCTTTCGTCGATCTTTACTATTCGCTTCGGTGGTTAGTTCAGCCCATACTTTAAGACTTGCGCCGTCAATCAAAAGTTGATTAAGTTCATTTATAATATCATTTGTTAGAAAGCCTGTCTCCCACAATGCTAATGCATATGCACGTATAAAAATTTCAAATTCTATTTCATCAAGTCCCGCGTTACGCCATAAATTAATTTTGCTTTTTATTTCAACCAAATTCACATTAGCATCATACAAATCCATAAATTCGTTATATACGTCATGAGCAAGGTCGCTGTCTATTATCTTGATGCCGTCTATTGCCATATTTACTAGCTGACGTTTTAAAGTAAATATATTGTTTGTTCTTAATAAATTGGATTTCTTAATTTCTAATTCGGTAATTTTCTTATACGGTACGCATTTTAACTATATTAAACAGCAACGCTCTTGTTCGTTAAAGCAACGCTCTTTATCCGCTATCTGGTCCGGCATTGCAAGATTTGGCTTCGGCCCTCAAACTTCCAAAGCGTTAGCTACTTAGCGCCTGGTGCAACATAAGCAAAAAAGGTATCGCTTTAGTGTAGTCTAATTCGGGGTATTCTAAACCTAAAGCCCGCAGATTTTTATAATAGGTTTGGTGCTGCTGATAATAGTTTTTTTCGGACTGGATAAACCAAGCTTGTTCGCCCAGTTTTTGCGCTAAAAACCATTTCTCCAATAGTCTTGCCGTACGGCCGTTGCCATCATTAAACGGGTGGATCTTTACAAAGACCAAGTGCACCATAGCGGCGAAGAAAAAAACGGTTTGTATATCCATAGCTATGTTTAGCAATATAGCCAGGTCGTGGTAAAACTTTTGCATCTCGCCGGGCACTTCATAAGGCGTTGCAGCTACATATTCAATTTTACCATCGGGGGTGGATACAAACATATTTTGATTGCGCAATTTGCCCTGGTAATGTTTTGCCACAATGTGAAGGCTCAATAATTGATGCGCCTTATTGATATTTGCCTCATTAAGTATATTGCTTTTGGCAAAAGTGTAAGCGTTGTAGAGGTCGTCGATCTTTTTGGTATAATCGGGTAAAAATTCAATGCCAAATCTTTTGTGCTTGATATAGGAATCAAGTTGAATGTCTTCGCCCTCTATTTTACTGGAAAACACAGATGCTACCGAGGCGTAAAAGCTAAAGCTACCGGTGGATATTTCCGCGTCTGTTAACGCGTCAAATTTTGTTTGCAACGAAGTATTTACCTGCCGTTTGTATTCGTCAAGCAGGCCGGCAGGTATAATTTTTAGCTCCTCTATCATCAATAAATATACGCGGGTCAAATATATTGATTAAAAGACAAAAGCGCGCCCAGCATTTACAGCACGTAGCCTTGCCAGACTATAAACAACAAAGCCCTTGTTCGATAGAACAAAGGCTTGCTGGTAACCCCGGATAGCCGGGATTTTAAGATTGGGCACCGACCTACTCTCCCACATTTTACTGCAGTACCATCGGCTCTGGCGGGCTTAACTTCTCTGTTCGGAATGGGAAGAGGTGGACACCGCCGATATAGGCACCTGAAGGTTTTTGAGCTGAAAGCTGAAAGGTGAAAGGATAAAGGTCCTTGCATACGCTTTTAGCTTACCTGCTAATATTTTTTAGTTGAGTTAAAAGAAGGACAGGCACCTTTCGCCTTTATCCTTTTGCCTTTCACCTTAACTTAAACATAATTGAAAGAAGTATTTTAAAAGAAAAGACGACAGCTTATTTATCTGTTGATCGGTTGATCGAGTTAAGTGGTTGATTAGGTTTACAGTTTTACAACTACTCTCTTAATCAACTTAATCCAACTCAATCAACCAAACCGAAGAAAGCTTCGGGCGATTAGTATTACTCGGCTTTGATGTCGCCACCTTTATACCTGTAACCTATCAACGTGATCGTCTGTCACGACCCTCAATGGAAGTCTCATCTCGTGGCTAGTTTCGCACTTAGATGCTTTCAGCGCTTATCTATTCCGAACGTAGCTACTCTGCAATACAGCTGGCGCCATAACAGATTCACCAGAGGTTCGTCCAACCCGGTCCTCTCGTACTAAGGTCAGCCCCACTCAAACTTCCAACGCCCACAACAGATAGGGACCGAACTGTC
>JAICXZ010000581.1 GCA_025934475.1 Mucilaginibacter sp.
ATATTCTATTTTCACGCAGGTTAACTACATTGAGGCAAAAACCCTTTATCAATAAGAAAAGATTAAAGTTTAATCAGATGAGATTCAGAACGCTTTTTTTTGTGTGGCCCGTATTCATTTATCGGTGAGTTTCTAGTGAGTCTCCCTCGAGAATCGGTGAAACAAATTGAAAATCAATTTAGAGCGATCAAAGTTCGAGTCAATAAAAGTCTAACAAACGACAAACAAAAAACGCCGCCAAATCCGGCGGCGTCTAACCAATTAACTAATCACAGATCTCAAGCTGCAATATTTTCACCAAACTGAATTCAGTGATATCAATTGTGTTTCCTTCGCTGATTTCAGTGCGAAATGATCATATGGCGTTGAAGGGAAGAAAATACTGGTCATTACCGTTCTTCCGCCATCTGCAAACAGCTCGATCGATGATTGGTCTACTACCAGCAATAATTGGGAATTCACTTCCTTTGTAAATCTGGGCGCATACGCAACTTTGGCAAAACTTTCGGCAAAATCAACCTTGCCCGATTTTTCCCTGTCTATAAAATATTGATCTTTTGCTTTGTCATAACCGATAACCACTTTTTCACCAGCTCTATTTGACAAGGTGATCGAAAAATCAGATCCAGCATTTGCATTTATCCCTATTAGACATTGTCTTGGTAGCACTTTAGACTTTAAGGATTTTTTGTTTCCGGCAGATTTTTTTTGTAGCGAAGACAGTTCCTTTACCGGAGTCGATTTAACATACATCGTTCCGTTAGATTCAAACAATGCAAGTTCCCGTGGAATGGTCATTGCATTACGCCATTTCACAGTAGGCACCTGTTGAGAATAGCTCCAGTTGGCCATCCAGCCTAAAAATAAACGGCGATTGCTGACATTGCCCCAGGTAACGCCTGCATATTCATCTGGGCCATAATCCAACCATTTGGTTTGATTGTCAATTGCCAAAAATTTATTACCATCAAATTGCCCTATAAAATATTGCGTCGCCGAACCACCGTTTGGCCCCCCGGGATTTAAATTGACAATCAGCACCCAATAGGTTTTGCCGTAAAGTGTTAAAGGGAACAGATCCGGGCATTCCCATACTCCTCCGTGGGCGCCGCCTTCTTTACCAAACTCACTTTCTTTTTTCCAGTTTTTCAGGTCAGCCGACGAGTAAAAGGTAATATGATCTTTTGTTGCTAAGGTCATTACCCACTTTTTCTCTTTGGCATACCACATTACCTTAGGGTCACGAAAATCACGGATACCAGGATTTTTTAAAACAGGATTGCCGGAATATTTTGTCCAGGTCAAGCCACTATCAAGGCTATAGGCAAGACTTTCATTTTCCGTTTTGTCGCTTCCGGCTTTTTCTCCTTTCGGATCATGACTGGTAAAAATTGCAACCAAAGGTATCTTGCCATTTTTACCAAAACCCGATGTGTTATTTGAGTCCACAACAGCACTGCCCGAGAAAATATAGCCGAGGCTGTCAGGATATAATGCAGTTGGCAACTCTTTCCAATGCATCAAATCTTTGCTTACCGCATGTCCCCAATGCATCGGCCCTGGAGTTATACCACCCGGGTAATACTGAAAAAACAGATGATAAGTGCCATTAAAATAAATCATCCCGTTGGGATCATTCATCCAATGTTCTTTTGGCGAGAAATGGATTTGGGGGCGGTATTGCTCGCGGTACTGTTCTTGTGCACTGGCAAAATGCCATAGACAGCTGGCGAGTAGTAAAACCAGGGTGGTTATTTTTTTCATACACTCTTATTAAGATTTATAGAATGGGCTACAGTAATTTGAACATATCGGGTAACCGGTTTGGATCGTCTTGATACATCAACAGATTGCCTTTAACAGAAAATAATAGCATCGAAGGATACTGTCGCGGATTAAAATCGGTTATAAATTCGTTTCTCAGGTCTCGAAGTATCATTACATTTTTTTTGCCGATCAGTCCGGGGCCATAAGTGGTCATAAAGCTGGCTATCTGTTCGGGGCTATCAAGTGTTACCAGGTATATTTCAGTCTTGTTAAACCTCTTGTACTGCAAATTGATCTCATACATAGCGTGCTGACAATGTTCACAGCCAGAGTCGAAAAACACAAAAAATGCCTTTTTTTGAGGTAACATTTCGTGTTTTGTAAAAGGTTTTTTGTCCAGCTTATAAAACACAAATTGGGGCACCTGCTGAATAGGTTTCTGCGCAGTAGCAACATATGAGGAACACAACAACAAGAAGCTGAGAAAGTAATTTTTCATCGATGCTCATAAATTAGCGGGGCGCCAGTGTTCGGCCGGACACCCCACCATGGTTACTGAATAATATGTTTAATAGCCTGGGTTTTGCTTATATAGCCCATTGGTAAATTGAATCTCCGATTGAGGTATAGGGAGATACTCGTCTCTTCCTGCGGTAAATTTTGCGGTGGCTAAAAAAGATCGCCTGCCTTTCTCCACATTAATATAAGCATTCAGTGTTGATTCTGCGATACCCCACCGAACCAGGTCAAAGAAACGCTCGCCTTCGGTAGCAAATTCTAAGCGTCGTTCCCACTGTAGAGCTTGCCGCGCATATGTTTGCGTCCAGTTGGTTGCAGGATAAGGCTGGACGTTATAGATTGACGGGAATGTGCCATCCAGCTTTTTTAGCCTTCCGGTACTTGCAGCAGCCCTAACTCGGATTTGGTTAATCAATGGTAAAGCCTTGATCGCTTGATTCAACTCGATATAAGCTTCGGCCTGCATTAACAAAACGTCATCATATCTAAGCACATCCACATTTTTTGCGCTTCCTATAAATGGCCCGTTTTTAAAGAATGACGAGCTTGTCGCTAACTGCTGGCTTCGCATCGAATGAAAATTGCCATAAACCCCCGGCTCACGCACCCAGCTATTACTGAATGGTATTAAGGGATTGTATTTATAAGGGTGGCCATCGATACCCACGGTGTGATCAATCCGAACATCGACCGTTTGAGTTGACAAATCAGCAATGCTATTATTAAACGTATCAAAATTTGGCAATCCATTAGCATCCGTAGTGAATGCGTTTACCAGGTTTTGGCTGACGGCATGAAAAGCGCAGCACCCATATTGCGGGGCGCCGCTTGGATAATTTAAACCATCTTCATAATCTAAACGGCCAATATTGGTTCCGTCATTGATAGTAAATTGAATGGCAAAAATCGACTCTGGCCCGTTTTCCGTTTCTGCCAGGAAATCGTCTGCTATGTCCGGGCTTAAAGAATATTTGCCGGAGGCGATGACATCCTGGGTTAGATCGACGACCTGCTGCAGCCTGGTCTGGTTAATATTGGTGACATGGTAGGAAGCATCTTGTTCATACGCCTGGTACAATC
>JAICXZ010000427.1 GCA_025934475.1 Mucilaginibacter sp.
CAATTGCACCCGGCATGGCTTTTGGTTCCATAATAAAATCTACGAGCCCGGTAGCGATCGCATGAGAAGGCATGCTGCCAAACTCTGAAGTTTCGGGATCACGGGCCATCACCATACCGCCAGCCTTCCTGATTGCCTTAATGCCTTCCGTACCATCAGAACCTAAACCAGACAGTATAATACCTATCGCCTTTTTGCCGTAATCGGCTGCAAGCGAATTGAAGAATGTATTGATCGTTAAATGTGGACCCTTAATGTTCTCTTTCTTAGTCAAGTACAACTTATTGTGTTGTATGGTCATGAATTTATCACTCGGGATAAGGTACACTTGGTTACATTGAACGGTCATGCCGTCTTTTGCCTGTTCAACAACAAGCTTACTATGTTTAGCCAATAGTTCAACCATCCTGCTTTTAAAATCCGGGGATAAATGCTGAACGATTACATAGGAAACGCCATCCAAAGGCGTTTGATCAAAAAAAGAATTGATCTCTTCCATGCCGCCTGCAGAGGCGCCTATAGCAATAATATGGCTGGGATCAGCTTTGGGCATGGCAGAATTTTAAAGAGCAGTCGAAATTGTTAGATTTCCGGGAGGGATGAAAATCAAATATACAACTAAATTTTTGAAAATGAGCAATTTAAATGACGCTAATCGTACGAGCTTAGAAGGTAGTTCGTATTTGGCGGGTATAAATTCAAGCATCCAGGCGGTAAGTTCCCAGAATTTGGATAAGAAATTAAGCAGCGGCTGGCGCTTATTTTCCGTGATCTCGTTATAACCGTATTGCTTCAGCAAGGCAGCCACGTCAGTCTGGCTGAAACCAGTGGATGAGTTGCCCTTTGTTTCCGTAGGTGGCTTTTTTGCATCCTGTACATCAGCTTTAGAAAGGGTGTTTGTATCAGCCATCGTTGATTTTATAAATAAATGCAACTAAAAATTGGGTAGTGAAAGTGTTGGAAAAGGATAAACCAATAACGGTAAAATGATTTGCGAGGCCATCTTCTGCGTGTCACTTTGGTTAAAAAGTTCTTCCCAAAAACCTTTGTGTCGGTGTACCATCACCAGCAAGTCATAGGTGTTATTTTCATCCAGACCGATAATTTCTTCCATGATATGAGTACTCATCATTTTCCGGTAATAGATATGCGGATAGTTGATCTTACTGGAAACCGCAGTCATGAAATTTTCAATAATTTCCTCATCGGAATTTTGCGGGCCGATGTGAACTAACGTGATCTGCGCATCCGTAAAGCTGGCAAAGGTTGCCATGGATTGCAGAACATCGATATCGGTTATAGAAAGGTCTGTCGCGAATGCGATATGCTTAATCTTTCTGAAGCAGTGCTGATCACGAACAATGAGCAATGGCAGTGGTGTCCTGTCGAGCAATTCCCGAACATGATCACTTAACAATAACGAAGCAATACTTTTATCATGATTAGCCATAACCAGCAAAACAAGTTCCTTGTTGGCTAAGAGTTCACCCAAATCAGGAGAAAGATCACCATCATGACATTCACAAGTAATAATGGGTTTAAATGCAGCATGTTCACCCTTGCTAAATTCCTTTCTTAATTTGCCTGCAAAAATTTCCAGTTCATTTTCATTGTCTTTATATAACTGGCCATAATCTTCCATTGGCCACGCGATCTGGGCTGCTAAAGGGCTGGCTGAGGGTACTAAAAAAGAGTCATATAATATAATGTTGGCCTGTAATGATTGCGCAAGACGATATGCGTAATTAGCTGCATTTTCTGCCCGTTCCGAAAAATCGGTTAAGATGGCGATTGTTTTCATTGTTTTTGGTTTTAATGATTAGGATCAATTGATCCATTTCCAGTCGAGTTTTTCGGGCATATCTTTACCGTGAACACTGATATAATGTTTATGCTCGATCAGTTTATCCTGTAGCAATTGCTTCAAATAAACGCCTGTCGTTCCCGTTTGCGGCAGGCGGTCGATCACATCCATGACCAGGTGAAACCTGTCCATTTCATTCAATACGGTCATATCAAAGGATGTCGTAATCGTTCCTTCTTCCTTATAGCCCCGCACATGCATATTGACGTTATTCGCCCTGTTATAAGTTAGGCGGTGTACCTGCCACGGATAACCATGAAAGGCGAACACTACCGGTTTGTTGGTGGTGAATAAAGCATTATAGTCTGCATCGGTTAATCCGTGAGTGTGTTCTGTACTTTTTTCCAATTTAAATAAGTCAACCACATTAATAACCCTGATTTTAACCACCGGTAAGTGTTCGGGCAAGATCGAAACTGCCGCCAATACTTCCAGAGTAGGTACATCACCGCTGCAGCCCATCACCATATCCGGTTCGGCTTCCTGGTCGTTACTGGCAAAATTCCAGATCCCGATGCCTCGTGTACAATGTTCAACAGCTTGTTCCATGTTCAGCCACTGTGGGGCCGGATGTTTTCCGGCAACGATTACATTGACATAATGAATACTGCGCCAATCCGTGTTTTCGTCGGTTACCTTTCCAATAAAAGCAAAGTATAGAATAGTATCGAAATCAACGACGACATGCCAGTGAACCTCTTGAACTTTACTATACAGACAAGTTTTCTGTATACAAACCTTTGATTTTGTCAAGTGCCATTTTTGATAATTTCAGATGATTCGATAAAACGGATATGACCTTCTTATCATCCCAAATCAATTCTTTATCGTCCAATGCCTTCCTATATGCTGCATTGACAACTTCTTCGATATGAATGCATTTGCCTAATATTGACATGTTATCAGGTTTCTTAATTTGACTTTTTATATCAAACCAGGTCTGGGATACTTTATTACCAAAGCTTGTGCCCGTTGAAGGTTGTCCGCCCATATCCTGAATCAAGTCACTTAATTCGGCAATTCCTTTCTGGCTTTCCGAAACATTTTGGTCGAAAATTTCGGAATATCTGTATTCTTGCTTTTCGTCCAGAATTTTCTCATAACCAGCAATACGATCATTATTGATTTCTATCAAATGATTGATAGCCGCAATTTGGTGTTGTATGTGTTGTAGCTTTCCCATAATTAATTTTAATGATTAGCATCTTGTTTTTGAGTATGTTTCATAGATGGAGGGAATAACCCTTGGCCGAAATAGCTATCCCAGAAGTCATAATACATAGCCAAATCAGTACTCTTTAGCGCTCAGGGTCTTAACTCATTTTAACTAGCGATACTGCCGCCGCGAGGATTGCGTCAAAGATTTAAGGATGTGTATTTCCCGGTATTTGCGCATAAATGGCACTCCTCATTTGATCAAGATCTTTAAGACGTTGACGCTGTTTTTTTAGTTCATCGTTGAGCTTTCTGATTTTTTCATTTTGCTTACCGACATCGTTATTCGCCGACCTGGAGTTCTTGGCTTTGTCGTATGCATTGCCGGCGCTCTTCTTTGCATCTTTTGAGTCCTGTAAATTTCCACTGGTGGCCTTCGATGAACTCGTATCACTCGCCGCCGCGGCCGTCTGGGCATCATTTCCTGCATTTACAGCTTTGGTTTTGTAACCCGGCAAATCGCTTTGCGCATCTGAAAGTTTAGAAGTCAAACTGGCAATGTTGTTTTGCACCTTTACGTATTCGGCATTTAACTTTCCTGTATCGGCAGGCGTCTTATATTTTTGAGCAAATACGGGAATAGTAAGCATTAGAAGTAAAGCTGTACTTACTGCATAGCTAAGAAATTTCATGATTTTCTTGTTTTAAAGAAGTGAATTGTTGCTGAATGCAACATCGTGTATTATTACAACCTGAAGAAAAGGATAATGTTTTGTATGTTTATGGGAGTCTCCATCATATATTTGTAATGTTCTTACCATTGTTGAGACAAATAGTGCAATCCCTGTTCAGATTAACATTATCATTTAATAAATACATTAATCATTTTTATACATTACGAAAATTATAAGCAGGCATTTTTGGAATACTTTGACCTTCTCAAATTGCTAATTGTCAATCAATATTTGCTTTATTTTTAAAACAGCCACGTACCTTAGTCACGTATTGCCCTGGCCAATGCCTCCGAAATAAGCAGATCTGGTCCGAATTTCGGCGGACAAGGAAAATCAATTACTGGACAAAGATCTTTGCACATTTCGAAAATAGTACTCATATTTGAATAAAAGATTTGCAATTAATCTGTATTAAATAAGTGGTGAGTATTTCGGTGAGTGAGA
>JAICXZ010000507.1 GCA_025934475.1 Mucilaginibacter sp.
ACAAAACGTACAACGTAAAACGTATCACGTACAACTAAAAAATGAAAGACGACAAATACGCCCTGCCTATTAAATGGAACGATTACGAAGACATTGCCATAGAGCTTTACGAAAAGTTTGGTGATGAATTTGACGAATCGAAAATATACCGCATACGCTTTACCGACCTGCTGGAGTGGGTATTGAGCCTGCCTAACTTTGTGGGCAAGCGCGAAGAATCTAACGAAGGGCATTTGGAGCAGATCCAGTCGGCCTGGGTGTACGAGTGGAGGGATAATCAGTAGGCAGTTTGCAGTTTTGAGTTTGCAGTTAATAGTTAAAAAATGACTTAATGACTCAATGACAAATAAATCAGTATAATCTAAATCTAATCAGCGTAATTTCCCAGTGGAATCATTTCTAAATAAGCTTAAAGATATCTCGACCTTCATTTTTGATGTGGATGGGGTGCTGACGGATGGTTCGGTTTACGTTACCGAAACCGGGCAGCAGTTCAGGCAGTTCAACATTAAGGACGGGTACGCATTACAATTAGCGGTGAAGGTGGGTTATAATGTTTGTGCCATTTCGGGCAGCCGGTCCAAGATCGCTATCTATCGACTGAATAGCCTGGGCATAAAGGATGTTTATGTGGGCGCGCATGTCAAAATGGAGAATTTTAAGTCGTACCTCGAATCCAAACACGTTGGTCCCGCGAGTGTATTATATATGGGCGATGACATTACTGATCTTTCAGTTATGAAGCTGGCCGGATTGCCTGTTTGCCCGGCCGATGCTGCAGAAGAGATCAAAGCCGTAAGTCAATACATTTCACCTTGCCCTGGAGGCAAAGGAGCCGCCCGCGACGTGATTGAAAAAGTGTTGAAGGTACAAGGCAAATGGATGAGCGACCAGGCGTATTCGTGGTAGTTTGAGTCGATAGTCGATGGACCATGGTCCATAGCAAAATAAGGGAAAACTAAATACTATGGACCATGGACTATGGTCTATGGACTTCGAAAATGAACAAAAAAATCATATTAGCCTCCAAATCTCCCCGCCGGCAGGAACTGTTGCGCCTGATGGATGTCGACTTTCGCATCGTACTAAAAGATGTCGATGAATCCTATCCCGATAATCTTACCCCTGAAGAAATTGCTATTTACATAGCCGAAAAGAAGGCCAGGGCATTTGATGAGGAGATCAATGACGAGATAGTTCTAACTGCTGATACTATCGTTGCGATTGACGGTAAAATACTCGGTAAGCCCGAAAATGCCGACCATGCTTCTGAAATGCTGGGAATACTTTCTGGTAAAGTACATCGGGTGGTAACCGGAGTGTGTTTATTATACAAGCATAAATACAATCTCTTTCACGACGTTTCAGAAGTGTTTTTTCGCAAACTTACTGAACAGGAAATTCGTTTTTACGTTGATAAGTATCAGCCGCTGGATAAGGCTGGAGCTTATGGTATACAAGAATGGATCGGGTTGATCGGCATTGAACGGATTAATGGCTCTTACACCAATGTTGTCGGACTGCCGACGGAAAAGTTATATCAGCAGTTGAAAAGACTGATTTGACGGAAGCAGAATTTCGTTAAATTTACTTCAAACTCTATACCCCTGAAACCAAATGGAAGATCCTGAAGTACCGACCGAACATCTGCACGAACATATTCATGAAGCCGCTCACGAAAGTGGCAGCCGCTGGTCCATGAGCGTGGCTATCTCTACAGCCTTTATGGCCGCATTTGCTGCTGTGAGCAGTTTGATGGCCGGGCACGCGTCTAACGAGGCACTGATCAATCAGCTTAAGGCCTCCGACCAATGGTCGTATTATAACGCCAAAGGCGTCAAAGCCGAAGTTGCCGACGTCGTGCTGCAATTGAAAGACACTAAAAAAGACACTTCAAAAGTTGCTACCGACCGAAAAGCCAAGTTGAAAGAAGATCAAAAAGAGATTCAGAAAAAAGCTACAGAATTTGAAGATGAATCAAAAAAGGAGCTTCAAAAAGACATGTTGCTGGCCCGGGCGGTTACCTTCTTCCAGATCGCTATTTCTATATCGGCTGTATCCTTACTGGCTAAGAAAAAGCCACTCTGGTATGTCAGCCTTTTCCTGTTTGCACTGGGGATATTGCAGTTCCTGGTCGGGATGTTCCCTGATTCCTTCGGATGGTTTACTCATTTTTGAACACGATTATCATGATGTAGTGGATAAACAGGATGCTTATCATCCTGTCTATCTATAGAAATCTCATCAATCGTGTTCAAAAACACTAGCGGAACACAAACCCATTGTTCCCCCTGTTAGCATCCGGTAAAGCTGCATCAGGGTCAACCACTACTTTTTTTGCTTCGGTTGTTGTAGGTACTATAAAACTTACGATCCTGTTTTGCAGCCATGATTCCACTGGAACTTGTATGCGTTTCTTCTCACCGTCTCGTAATGTTACTTCAACCGTGAAAGGCATAGGCATCTGATCCAGGTTGGCTACAGTAACTTTAAGGCCCTGCTTAGGGTCGTTGTGGATATATTCGGCGCCAACGAGTGCAAGGTCAAGTTTAAGGTTATTGTAGAACCAGCCTTTCCAGAACCAGGAGAGATCCTCGCCGCCGCCGTTATCCATCGAACGGAAGAAATCATCTGGCTGCGGGTGTTTGAAGGCCCATTTGTGGATATAGTTTCGGAAGGCATAGTCAAAGCGATCGTGCCCTAATATTTGCTCACGCAACAATACCAGTCCGAACGCCGGTTTAAAATATTCAACAGGGTGCCTGTATTTTTCTGGAACCGCATCGGCAGCAGTCATGATGGTCGGGGCATCGGGGTCAAGCAGGGTAGGGATGATCTCATCAGCGGGGTTACCACCGCCTGGAGCGTATTCACCGTCGCGTTTAGGCGCATATTCGCCGTTGTTGAAGGCATCGGCAGCGTAAATATCGATGAATGTGTTAAAGCCTTCGTCCATAAAAGCAAAGCGGCGCTCGTTGGAGCCTACGATCATCGGGAACCAGTTATGGCCTATTTCGTGCGCCGTTACCCAGTATAATTCTTTGCTTTTGTCGTCAATACCGTCGAATACAATGCCGGGGTATTCCATTCCTCCAGCGAGTCCTGCTTCATTTACAGCCACGGGCCATGGATAGGTGAACCACTTTTCGGAGAAATACTCCATGGATTTTTTCAGGTATTCAGTTGCGCGTCCCCAGCGGTCGTTGCCCTGGCTTTCAACCGGGTAAACAGACATAGCCAGTGCTTTCTTACCACCCGGCAAGTTTACCCTTGCAGCGTCCCACATATAGGCTCTGGATGCACCAAACGCCACATCGCGGGTGTTGTTCATCCTGAAATGCCAGGTGAGCGTACCGCTGTGTACTGGCCTCGATGAAGGAGAATTAATTTCATTGGCATCCCGGATCATAATCGTCTGATCGCTTTGACGGGCTTTTGCCAGCCTGCTGATCTCGGTTTGGGTCAAAACCTGGTTAGGGTTCATTAGTTCACCTGAACCGGCTAAGATCATATTCCATGGCACGGTGACTTCATAGTCTATGTCTCCATATTCGAGGTAAAACTCGCCTGCGCCGAGGAAGGGTAGGGTATCCCAACCCACAGTATCATCATACACACACATGCGCGGAAACCACTGGGCCATCTCGTAAATCTTGCCGTTTTTGGTATCGAAGCAATCTGTCCTCCCACCAAACGGGCCGGGTATGGTGTAACGATATTTGATCAGGAGCTTAATGGTTCCTTTATTGGGAGCAACGGGTTTGGCTAACCGCACC
>JAICXZ010000653.1 GCA_025934475.1 Mucilaginibacter sp.
ACCGGGCTTGCCTACGCTGACGTAAAAAAACTCAAACGTTCGGAGATCGTACCTGGTATCGACGGCCAGAAATGGATTTATACGAGCCGCCAAAAGACCGATACCGACTCAAGGGTGCCGTTATTGCCCAAGGCGCTGGAATTGATGGCCAAATACGAACATCATCCGCAGTGTGTTGATTTTGGATTGCTGCTGCCGGTGCTGAGCAACCAGAAGATGAACAGTTATCTTAAAGAAATCGCCGATTCGTGTGGTATCAATAAAGAACTAACCTACCATATCGAGAGGCATACCTTCGCCACTACGGTAACCTTAGCCAACGGCGTGTCTATCGAAAGCGTCAGCAAAATGCTTGGGCACAAGAATATTAGAACCACCCAGCACTACGCCAAAATTCTTGACCAAAAAGTAAGCGACGACATGACGCTCTTGAGACAAAAGCTTATTGCGGTTTGAAGGAGGCTTATTATGGGGATTGGGAAACCAGTCCCTATACTAAGCTCTAACTGAAATAAGCGTCCAATAACTTAAAATTCATTATATTTGTATGAGAACATTACATTATTCCATGCGCACCGCAGTTAAATCTTCAAAAAAATCCGTTTTCGAAATGTCGATTGAAGAACTACAGGAGAGCGTTAAACCCATTGATGAGCAACTCAAAAATGCTGCATGGGCCAAAAATTCCTACATAACCTATTTTGATGAAATTCTTTGTCCGTCCACGGATTTCATGGTTCACGAGTACCGTGACCGCAAAGAACTTATTCGCGTTAGACCTAACGGCGAAGCTCAATTCATCAAAATTCTTTAACTATGTTCGAACAACCCCAGTTACTTATAATAGCGGGGCCGAATGGAGCAGGCAAATCAACCTTATCCAAGACGTTCGCTCCCGTTGGCGCATTTATTTTTGACCCTGACAAAGAAAGTGCGAAGATTGAAAAGCAATATCCGGATCTTCCATCCGAAAGTATCCATTATGCACTTAATCAATATTTTCTTGATTGTGTTCATCACGCGATAAAAGATAAAGCTGATTTTGTACTTGAAACCAATTTCCGCGATCATAGCCTTATTGATACCGTCGCTCGCTTTCAAAATAATGGCTATGCAGCCAATATGATCTATTTGGCTATAAGTGGTATTCCGCAATCAATGGACAGGGTAAAAAAGCGTATAAAATCTGGTGGCCACTTTGTCGACAATGAGAGCATCCGATATAATTATATCGAAGGCTTGAAAAATCTGCAACATTTTGCAGACCGGTTTGACAACCTGGAAGTCCTCCTCACATCAAAAAATCCTTCAGATATTCGATCTCTGTTGAGCATCCAGCAAAAACAATTGGTTTTCCTCGCAGATGATTTGCCCGAATGGATAGCACATGAAATAACCGATGTAGCTAATCGCTTTAGAGACAATTCCCGTGAACAGGATGATGGAGAGGGATGGAACTGGTCACGGGGGCCTGCTCGTTGATGTAGTTGAAAAGCTCGAAAATAAATGACCCGTGTGAGCATAACTTACCATTCTCGCCTTTGTAAGCAACCAAAAGCGCAAAGCCGGGTAAACTGTCAAGGGCCACGCTAATATCAGCGTGGCTTGTTATTACCCTTGATGGTTTATCCGGCTGGGCTATCTTTGCTTTAAAAGCGAAAATGGAAATCAGTTTTGGGGTAGGCTAATCCCCGTTTTGATTTTTTCTTCAGACAGGTCCAAAAGCAAATTTGTTGCGCAGTGAAACAAGCTTCAGTTTTGCTTTTGCGGTGAGGCTGGCGGTGGAATGAATATAGCGCGACAGCGCGTGATGGAATGGAGCCGCTTGCCGCAGCCGCCACCCCCATGCTATTGAATAACCTTGTCGACACAAAAATTTGAACCTAAACGCGGGCAAACAGAGCTGTTAAACAAAAATCTCACCTTAACTCGCGTATTTTGACAAAAATTTAATCCTAATTCTCATTTATGGTGTATCATCGCCCAACCCCGCGCCTCCTTCTTTTCCTCGCATCGTCCTCATCATTGTCACCACCGAAAGCGTAGCCCATGTCTTCAAGAAGGTCCGACCATTCACTGGTTTGGTGTAAGACGCTGATATTTTCGGTAAGGCCATTGGCTATCGGCGTTTCCTGTGCCCTTGTTTCCATCACCGCCCTGATCTGGTTAGCCAGTGTATTGCTTTGCAAAAAGTCGTTAAGGTTTTTATAACTGCAACTACGGTCAATGGCCGAACCTTTCAGCTTGTATTCGCCCATGCAGAAAGACACGCCCTGTATTTCCTTACTGCCACTTTTATACTTGAACTCTATGCCCATGCCTTTTTGCGCAAGTATAGCCTCCAACCGCCCCCAACTATTGGCATTCTTTTTAGCCGCGTTAATCGCATCATAGATAAAATACCGAATTTGCTCCTTGCCTTTTAACCGTTCACGGTTCACGCCCTTTTTCCCTTCTCCAAAGTGATAACCGTGTTTCAAGGTCATTTCTTTACAGACCTGTACATTGTGCTTGTAGTTATTGCTATCAGAGATGGTTTTACCAAAGTTGTTAACCCTGTTATAGACAATATGAATATGCGGATGTTCCCGGTCCGCATGTAATACAACAATATATTGTGTATCGGCGATCTTCATCTTTTGCATATACTCGCGGGCATGTTCAGTCAACTTTGCCGGAGTAAGCTTATCCAGGTCCTCCTTGCTCCAACTCAAGATCAAATGTCCGACTGCTTTACCGAGGTTAGGGTTCATCTTACGCTGGTTATTAAAATCGCGGATGATCAGTGCCATGTCATGCGCTCTAACACCGTCTGCATCCATGATACAAGCCAGTTCCCGCTGCAACAAATATCGGATACATCCGCCAAAGCTTCTGCCGCTGATCTGCTTACTGATCATCCTTAATGATTTTATCCATCAGTTCATTTACCTTCTCCAATACACCGATCAGTACGGTGATAACGGCGGGTAAACCCTTAC
>JAICXZ010000829.1 GCA_025934475.1 Mucilaginibacter sp.
GCATAAACAAAAACAGGAAGCAACGCGATAAGGATGGTTTTTAACAGATGTTTCATTCTGCAAGATATTTAAATTTTCAGGAACACAAAATCAATCATTTTTTGAGAACCTCATTGGCTACATGCTTCGTACCATCAATCTTTTCAGTATTACTCAAACCCAGTATTTGCGTCACAACAGGGTAGATATCCACATTCGGAAATTGTGAAACTTGAGTATGCGGTTTAAAAGCTGGTCCCCAGGCATAGAACGTTGCATGCATATCTTTTACTACCTCGGGGTCATAACCATGCTGACCGGGATCGGGTTTGTATTTGCCCAAAACAAAAATCTTTGGCCAATGCGGAATCAGCAGGATATCGCCTATACGGTTGTGCCAGTCGTCGGTTTTGGCATAATGCAGGTGTTGGGGCATGTTCACCCTCAAAAAAACCTCGTAATCTTTAGCGTCCTTTTTTAGCCGTTCGTAAGTTGTTGGAATATCCTTTACATTTTTAGCGTAAAGTTCCACCAGCAAGCCATCACCCGAAACTATAAATTTCGAGGTGTCAATTGCAGGCAGATTCATCGCATGGGCCGTATCTACGGTCGTCATGCCATGATCGGATACAAAAATGTAGTTCACGTTGAGCCCAGTAGTTTTTACGGCTTCTGTCAACTGATATACTGCCGAGTCGATAAAATGCACGGCGTTCTCAACTTCCTTTGAATCGGGTGTGTGCTTATGGCCCTCATGGTCCACTTGCGGGAAATAAAACGTAATGAGGTGCGGGCGTTTTTCGGCAGGTAGTTTCAGCCAATCTACCACCGTGTTTATCCGTTGCCCAATCGGCGTGGCATTATTGAATTTGTAATAATAAGTAGGCAAAATCCCCTGAATCGGCGCCTCCGAGCCTACCCAGAAGTAGCTTGCGGATACCATCTCCTGTTTTTCGGCCAGTACCCAAAGTGGCGTGCCTCCGTACCAGATACCCTCTGAAGCTGTTGGTCCTTTATAACTGTAGAAGCGCTGCAAAGTTCGATCATAAAAGTTGTTGATCACCAGGCCAGTATGTGATGGATACATTCCCGTTACTATCGAATAATGATTAGGAAAAGTAACCGATGGAAAGCTCGGAATCATTGATTCAGCTTTAACGCCGTCATTTGCTAGTGCCAGCAGGTGATCAGCTTTGTATTTTTCGGCGTAGTCGTAACGGAAACCATCTGCCGAAATCATGATCACATAGGGCTTGTCCTGCTGCTCCTTGCTATTTGATCTGCCCGGGATAATTTTTTGAGCGGTATCCGCTTGCCCGAAAACAATGAGGGCTTGAAATATGAAGAGGAATAAAAACGAAATTTTTTTCATAACAGGGGGTGCGGCCCAAATTTAAGTATTAAAGGTTAGGGAATTGTAAAGTGGCATGGCGGAGGGCGCGTGGCGTAAAAATTACCCTCTCTCGCCACGCGCCTCGCGCCAACCGCCTCGCTAACTATTTCTTCCTTTTCAAAGCCTCATCAATCGCCTTTACCACCATGGGTTCCATAATCTTATATCCCTCAAGGGTAGGATGGACCCCATCATGCGAAAGATTAGCAGGCAAACCTTTTTGTGAATCAACCATGGCCGAATAATAATCCAGGTAAACTACGCCGGTTTTATCGGCATAATCCTTCAGCATTTTATTCAGTTGAATGACTTTTTCTGTTGGATTGATGGATGGCC
>JAICXZ010000229.1 GCA_025934475.1 Mucilaginibacter sp.
GATATTGCCAGGCTTTGCCTGCATTTTTTCCGGCGGGTTTAAAAACCACGTGGCATCCAGCGCCTATCAAAACAAATTTATCCTTGCTTAGCTGAACGATCATCAGCCTTCCATCTGCTGCCGGGTTAGGTTGCAGTTGCTCCCGGTCTCCTATACCGAAGGAAACGATTGCCTGCCAGACTCCCAGGTCAACAACCTGGTTTGCATGATCTTCCTGTTCAATAACCGCTATTATTTTGCCTTCAAAACCCCATTGTACCAGTTGCGGAAGCATTGGGGCTGTTACGCTATATTGTTCCGAAAAGGGTCTGAGGTTTTTAGCAGTTTTTTCTTTCGGCTCCCCGCTCCCATTGTCATCGATACCAAAGGGTGAAAATCCAATGCCTCCGTGGGCAATTACCTCAAATAAATATTTAGCCTTTTCGGCACTCAGCTCCGTTTCCGGCACAAACAAGGCATTATCTGCACGATCATAGAGATCAATAACTTTAGATATTGCTTTATCACCTCCAAGATAAATATCAGGTGCCTCAAGGTCGATTGCCGGGGCCGCTACTTTCCAGATCGGCAATACATTATCTGTGGGTCCACCGCTTTCATAATTTTCGGCTGCAGGATTGGTCAAAGGGTCGCGTAAAGCAGCATTGACATAAAGTGGCAGTGGATACGCTGCTTTACCTGCTGCCGCCACTTTGCCCACATATGACGCGATGGACCAGGCCTGGAAGTACTCATCTGCGCGATCACCAAATACATCCTTCCAATTACCTTTTGAATCAGTTGGGCGATTTAGCGCTTTCAACAATTCAGGTCTTAGCATTTGTTGGGGGACCGGACTTTCAAACAATTTCTGCGCAACAGGTGAATAATCCCGCACACTGCCCCAGGATCCAGTCTCGTTTTCAACCTGCACCATAATAACAGTATGTTGTACATCCGCCGATTTAAGATGGCTCATTACAGCTGTAAACGCTTTGATATCCGCATTCAGGGTAGCTTGGTTGTGCGGTGAGGGCGAATCGATCGGTTGATCCTTCTTACCTGTTATATTCGGATATTTTACTGAATTTTGCTTCATCCATGCCGGCATGTAATGGTTGCTGCCATTCTTCCAGGTACCGAACCAAAGCAGCACCAGGCGAACATGGTGCTGACGTGCTTGTGTTAACAGCATATCTACTGACGAAAAATCGAACTTACCTGGCTGAGGTTCTACCTGCTCCCAATAAATAGGTATCTCGATCGTATTCAAGTGCAGTTGCTCAGCCGCCGACCAAACCCTGGGCATCATACCCGGCCAGGCGCTTGAATTGTGCACTTGGCCGCCCAGGATAAAGAAAGGTTTTCCATCGACCAATAACTGGTGGCGTCCATTCTTTTCGATGAGCTTAGGCAGATTGCCTGTAGAAACCTGTGCGAAAGTGTTACCCATTGCCAACCCGGCTAGTGCCAGAGTTAAAGCCAAAATTTTCATTTGCGTATTGTTTTGAATTGAATGAATGTTAGTCCATGAAAGCGATTACCGGTTTCCTATGGAAACTTTGTAATTATATTGATTATGTTTTAGAGTTGAAAAGGAGTTTTCGTGATAGCAATGTTAAGTTCCCCTACTTTAACATTATTTATATCAATATAAACAAAATTATTGGCCGCCGGCCGACGGCGGTCGGTCCGTTACCAGTAAATAAAAGCCATCAAAGTTTATAAAAACTGCCTTCAATCAACTTAAAACCTGCCTGGCGTCACTTTTAGTACCAGCGATCTTGCCCACCTTTGTGGTGGTTTTAGAAGCCGATATAAATAATAAAACATACAAGTCATGGAAACTATCGATACCAACATCCGCCCCTCAGAAGCAAATTCATCTATCGTTAACGAAAATGATAGCGCCATTAACACGCAAAACTTTGCCGGGGCGGGATCAGAACATGGATATACACTTTATGCACGCTCGCGGACTCATTTCGTGAGGGTTGGTCGCTACGGGCGCGTAACAAGAGCCATTATTAATCATGAGCCAGGTTTATAACCATAAATCAAAATCTTACCTGAACACTTGCCATAACAGAAATCAAAATGCAGAGACCGGCCCGGTAAAATTACGGGCCGGTTTATTTATGCGGCATCACTTATTCCGTTTCTGTCTCAGCTCATCGATATACGGTCGCCACTCGTCCTTAATGTGTGCACCTTCGGCTATCAATATTTCTATAATTTGAGGATGCGTGGGTTTAAAGTGATTATAATAACACCACATCGTCTGACTTAGAACCGTTCCGCCAAAGGAATTAAGGGCTTCCATGTCGGCATTACGATCAAGCAATAATTTCACAATTTCGATATGGCCGTCAAATGCAGCGGAATGCAGGGCGGTCATACCATGGGATCTTGTATTAATGTCGATTCCCTGCCCAAGTAAATATTCCACCACATCCTTGTTCCCGGATTGGCAGGCCCAGCAGAAACATGCATTCAGCTTTTCGTTCAAACCGCCATCAATCAATTTTCCACAGGTTGCGAAATAGGATTTGACAATTTCCAGGTCACCCACACCTCCGGCACCTTCCAGGTCGACTTTGGCTCCTTTTTCTGCGAGATATTTGAGAGGTTCGATGCGTCCGTTGTGAAGGCAGGCCAATATCAGCATGCCATCCGTGTAAACTGGCGCTACCGCATGATTGGGATTTGCTCCGTAGGCTATCAGTACCTCCATAATCTCTTGCTGCACACCGGCATTAACCGGATGTACGCTGGTAGCCACCAGGCCCAGCGTTGAAGTTCCTCCATACATATCGCCCCACGCATCAACTTCCGACCCGGCATCCAGTAATATCCTTGCAATTTCGGCTGCGTTTTTTGGCGTCTTTTGCCGATACCATTCAAAACCGTTGGCGCCGACATAGTTTAGCAGTGTTGAATGATGATTGCGCATCGAACGCATATGTATCAATCTGGAATTTTGCTGAAGCAGCCTTTTCAGTGTGGCTTCTTCACCAGAAGCGATAGCATCAACGGCCTGTTCGAATTGCCAAATATCAGAGTCTTTGTTTTGTATCGCCTCCCGGAATTGTTCAAATTCGTCCCATGAATCAAAATATTGTGTACTGCGGATAATCTGGCGGGCATTTTCTTCAGGCGAATTGACTAATTGGCAGCCATCGTTTTTGTACCATTCTGTTAACTGGGTTTTATCCGGATAATTAACAAGGAAATCGGATAGCGCCACTATATCTGAGGCCGCAGCTGCCCGATCTGCATCGTTTTTTGAAAGCTTTCCTGTCATCTTGAGCGACTTAAAACATTGATCTAATATCGCACTTCACGATGCTGGTAACCAAAAAAGCGAACAACTTTTCAGTTATCCGCTTTGCGGCCGCATCGGCTCTCTATCCAAATCCAGCGATGATATGTTGGCCTTAAAGAACGTACGCCACGATCATGGCGATGTGCACTATGGTGGTAATAGCAATCAGAGCTATCAAAACGTTTATCTTCGATCCAGCCATACCAACTACCAGGTTAGCAAAAAACAAAAGCACGGTGATGGCGAGCACCGAAATTGACGCATCGTAGTAATACATCAGCGCTGCGGGAACAGGCAGGAAAATTACGGCTTGTGCCAGCAACGAAATCATGAACCATCCTAAACGCTTGTCTTTCTGACTTTCGGCAAAAGCTGCAAATCGTTTCAAAGTTGAATCAGGTCTTTCAATTGCTTCCGTTTTAACCAGGGTGGCTGATGGTTCTAATTCTATAGTATTCATGATATTTATTTTTATTGATGTTTTTATTTATTCGCTGTTTGTTAACCCAGTATCAACAGGCAGACACTTTCTTCCAATGCCTCTACCGAGTGCATCACTTTAACCGGTATATCCAGGTCCGAAAATTTGCTGAGTGTAACAGATCTATCATCCTGTTTGTAAACTACTGATCCGCTGATGACGACTAATTTGGCCGGTATTACCGTCTGATGTTGCTTGAGAGCCATACCTTTTTTGAATCCCAATGCCAGCACTTTTCCGGCTGATTGCTGCTGCAGTACCTGCACCACCGGCGATTCTGCCTCGCCTAGCCGGGCTAAAACTTGTTTTATGATCATTATATGTTATTAAGTCGTTATCAGCTTGATTAACCGGATTGGCGATACACCTTCTCCTACTTTTTACATTACCACCCTGTTAGGATTACCGGCTATGTTCTTTAAGCGGTACAGAAACATCTCCGCCATAATCCCCGCCCTTTTTTTGGCGTCGTCTGCAACCGGTCCTTCAAAATGTGTATCGATCGTTCTATAAAAAAGCTCCAGCCAGCGATCAAAGTGTTCCTGCTCAATCGGCAGCGGTGCATGTTTGGCAAATGGATTGCCTTTGAAACCGCTTACACCAAATAATACGGCATTCCAGAAAGCATACATCTTATCAAGATGCGGCTGCCATTCCAAAATAACTTCCATGAAAACCGGGCCTATCAAATCGTCGGCGCGTACCCTGGCGTAGAACTCATCTACAAAAAGCCCGATATCGTCTATGCCATTTATGGCTTTCATTCTTAATCATTTATAGAATATATAAATACCTTTATATCCTTTATTATTGTAATTTTTTTACCTTTTTAATGACCGGATGCCCAACGCCAACTCGTTGTTGAACGTACCGATCTCGGCATTTTGCAACAGATCCTGTATCTCGGTTCTGATCAGCTTAAATTGGTTATGCAGCGGACAGGGATTTATTTCCGAACATTGCTTCAAGCCCAGGGCGCAACCGGTAAAAAGACCGTCACCATCGATGGCCTCCACCACTTCGGACAACGGGCGCCTCAGCGCTTTCCCATCCAGGTAGAACCCTCCGTTGGGTCCCTTGGCGGATTGCACAAGGCCTTTACGACTCAGATCCTGTAATATTTTTGCCAGGAAGTGTTCTGGCGAATCGATGCCTGTGGCTATCTCTTTAATCCCCACCCTACCGCCTGAGGCAGTTTTGTGAGCGATAAAGAGCACCGCTCTTATCCCGTATTCGCAGGTTTTTGAAAATACTCCCATTTGCAATACAAAGGTAGGATTAATTATCGAAATAAAAGAGTTTTTTATCTTTTATTAAAAATTTGATTTCATTCTTAACCTCGATGCAAATTGGAATAATCATTACCCTGGAAATTCAATACCGCTTAATTTATGGCATTCCTTTAGAAAAAGGTCCTGCACACTAACATCAGCCGCAACCGGATTAAACCGGCGTGATTTCTGGTGATAAAAATATTGCCCGCTCACCTGCGCTGCGGGATCATTTGACACAGCCAACCATACTTGTGTTTTTGGCGCGTCTTCCAGGCTGTCCGGAGCACCCGGACCTCCCATCTTGGTTGGAACCCATCCCGGGTCAATTGCATTAGCATATACGCCGGGCCATTTACGGGCTACGGCAAGAGCTAGTAAGACATCATGCAGCTTGGTATCTGAATAGGCTTGGGAGGCGCTCCAGGAGCGTCTCTCCCATTTTAAATCGTCCAGCCCCGGCTCGCCGCTTAAGTGCATGCCAGAGCTCGTATAAATAAGCCGTTTGGGTTTATGGATAAGGCAGGTAAGTATGTAAGTGGACAAACTGTTAACTGCAAAAACACTGGGAAGTCCATCCAGGGTTAAAGTGCGATGCTGTACGAGGTAAATGCCCGCGTTATGGATCACGGCATCAAACTGACCAAGAGCGTTGACATCCTCGGCAAGCCGGACAGTTTCTTTGATGCTTGAAAGATCGGCAGTCACAACTGTTGCGGCGCCCGGACATTTTTCCAGCGCAGTTTTCGACCTTTCCCTATCGCGGCCGTGGATGACGACCTCGTGCCCATCTTTAACCAATAATTTTGCGGCCATCAGTCCAAGGCC
>JAICXZ010000805.1 GCA_025934475.1 Mucilaginibacter sp.
GATTCGCCTGATTGGAGGATGACTTGATTTATTTTTCTAATCTCTAACCTCCAGTCGCTGATCTCTAACTCAAAAATCTTCATCCAGCGAGAACGCCTTGCTTTCCGAGGAGTTTAACACCCCGCTCTTCTGATAATCACCTACCCGCTTTTCGAAGAAATTGGTTTTGCCCTGCAGGCTGATCATCTCCATAAAGTCGAAAGGGTTGGTGGTATTGTAATATTTATCACAACCGAGCTCGGTTAGCCAGCGGTCGGCTACAAACTCAATGTATTGGCTCATCATTTTTGAGTTCATGCCGATAAGGTTTACCGGCAGGGCATCAATGATGAATTCTTTTTCGATAGATACCGCATCGGTAATGATGGCGGTTACCGCTTCTTTGCTCAGCTTGGTTTCCAGCATGCTGTACAACAGGCAGGCAAATTCGCAGTGCATGCCTTCGTCGCGAGAGATCAACTCGTTGCTGAAGGTTAAACCGGGCATCAGGCCGCGTTTTTTAAGCCAGAAGATAGAACAGAAACTACCCGAGAAGAAAATACCTTCCACAGCCGCAAAAGCTACCAGGCGCTCGGCAAAGCTGCCGTTGGTTATCCAGCGCAGGGCCCATTCGGCCTTTTTGGTAACGCAGGGGACCGTTTCGATCGCGTGGAAAAGACGGTCCTTTTCAACCGGGTCTTTTACATAGGTATCGATAAGCAAAGCATAGGTTTCCGAGTGAATGTTCTCCATCATGATCTGGAAACCGTAAAAGCAGCGCGCCTCCGGCAATTGCACCTCACTCATGAAGTTGATGGCCAGGTTTTCGTTAACGATGCCGTCGCTGGCCGCAAAGAAAGCAAGCACGTGGGTAATGAAATGCTTTTCGCCGGCATTCATGCCTTCCCAGTGTTTCAGGTCGTCGCCCAGGTCAATTTCCTCTGCTGTCCAAAAACTGGCTTCGTGTTTTTTGTACATCTCCCAAATTTTCGGATACTTAATGGGCAGTATCACAAAGCGGTCCTTGTTTTCCCTCAGCAGTAATTCGTTCTCCTGTGCCATGCGCGTTCTATCTATTTAAAGCTTTTTTTTCTACCCTTTTTATTGGTTTACTTTCGATTAAGCAGACAGCAAGCCCTGAGCGTTAGTTTTTTGCTTTTTGCGGGTGCTCCGCCGCTAACACTTTAAGCGCCCCTGCTCACCGATCCTTCACCTGTATTGTTTAATCAATTTTTCGGCGCCCGCGTATCACCGCAGCCGTCCTTTTATATCGCCGTCTCCGATGCCGGCGACGCTGAAGGTCCCTCGAAGAACCTAAATCAAATATAGGGCGTACCTTTTTTTTGCGGAATTTTAGTTTTTAACATACCAACCGTTTATAAACAAATTGAATGTTGACAAGTGGCAAAACATGGTATGGGGAACATTAAATTAGTTTATAAACTATGTTAAAAAAATTTAAAGAGGTGTTTTTCGCGCTTTTTTTCTTGATAAAATCAATTATTCCTGCGGCACAAAGTTCATGGAAACCGAGTTTACACAATGCCTTACATTTTTGGGCGTAAGGTACTCGCCTTCAAACACATGCCCCAAATGAGCGCCACAGTTTGCACACACTATTTCGGTACGGCGGCCATCAGCATCGGGTATGCGTTTTACCGCGGCGGGTATCTCATCATCGAAACTCGGCCAGCCGCAATGCGACTCAAATTTTTGCTCGGACGTATAAAGCGGCGCATCGCAGCGTTTACACACGTACAAACCTTTGGCCTTATTGTTCAGCAGCGACCCGGTCCAGGGGCGCTCGGTACCTTTATGTAGTATTACCCATTCTTCCTCGGGGGTGAGCTCATTATATTCCATATTTTTTAGATTATGCCGATTGTTTTTTGATTACACCGATAGCTTCGTCTTCCGGCTGTTATCGTTTTCGGATTAATACAATATACGAAAACTTGTGCAGATTTAGGGCTTGGCGAAGAGAGGTTTTACAATGGGTTGACGGTGGTTAAAGCGACCATTTCATATTCGGTGCGTTTTTTTTAATAAATGAATAACTTTATCAAATACATATAAAATAACAC
>JAICXZ010000004.1 GCA_025934475.1 Mucilaginibacter sp.
CCAATTATTTTTTTCATCAGGTAAATATACCCGATGCGCCTATTTCACAATAGTGGCAGCGGTTAAACTTTTTAAGATAAATTACTGCTTTATGTCAATTTGGGCATTTTGGCCGAAGAGATTTAGAATTTCATCCTGCTATGAGATGTTGAACGCATATATTCTTCAAATTTCCTTTCGCCGAAACGTCTCGCAGCCTCCTTTTTCAAGCGCCTGATCACAGACAAGGCAAACAATATCCATGCGGCCAACCCTACCCCCACAGCAAAAAGCCGAAGGGGATTTTCCAGGTTCAGTGCACCATAAACCGCAATGATCGAAATCAAACTGATGAAGGCGAGTTGGCTAAAGGTTTTCATATGATAACAGACAATAAAACCACAAATTGGTTTATTTGATCGACGGCTTTTTTATCGATTTTATCGCATTGCCGCACCATTGATCAGCAAGTTTGCCCATACCTTGTCGTATTTTTTATTTTTGAAAAGATTAAATATGCCGATATACTTGAATCTTAAAAAGATCACACTATTGTGTGTGATGGCGGCGACATGGGCAAAGGCATCCGCAGCTGAGGATGCCACGGCCTGGATCCGGATCAATCAACTAGGCTATGCGCCGCGTTCGGTTAAGGTGGCCGTATGGGTGTCCAAGTCAGAAACCCATCTTACTTCTTTCGAACTGGTGGATACCCGCACCTCCAGGATCGTTTTTAAAGGTAAGGCAGGGAAAGATTTCGGAAGTTATGGACCGTTTAAGTCGGCGTACCGGCTAAACTTTAGCAAATACATGCTTCCCGGGAGTTTTTATGTGAAAGCCGGGAGTGCGGTATCACCGGCATTTGAAATTACCCGTAATGCTTATCGTGGTTCAGGCGACTTTACCCTGCGATATCTCCGGCAGCAAAGAAGCGGATTCAATCCTTTTTTAAATGATTCTTGTCATACCAAGGACGGATATATCATTTACGGCCCTGTTCCGGAAAAAACGCACATCGATGTTTCAGGTGGCTGGCATGATGCTACGGACTATCTGCAGTATGTAACGACATCGGCGAATGCTACCTACCATTTGCTCGCTGCTTATCGTGATTTTCCGGCTGTTTTTTCGGATAGCCACCTGGCGAATGGCAAAGAAGGTAAAAACAGAATACCCGATGTTATTGACGAAGGTACATGGGGTTTGGATTGGCTCCTGAAAATGCACCCCAAGCCCGAATGGATGTTTAACCAATTGGCCGACGATCGCGATCATGCTGGTTTCCGCTTGCCCAATAAGGATTCTGTTGATTATGGTTATGGCAAGGGTAACGGCCGACCGGTCTACTTTCTGACCGGTAAACCACAGGGATTAGGAAAATATAAAAATCGGGCGACAGGTACGGCCTCAACGGCAGGAAAATTTACCAGCGCATTTGCATTGGGCGCTGAAATTTACCACAAAAGGAATCAGGCTTTTGCCAGCCTATTGGAGCAAAAGGCTTTTACCGCTTATGCGTATGGGCTAAAGAAACCTGGCGTTGCGCAAACTGCCCCAGATACGGCGCCGTATTTTTACGAGGAGGACAATTGGACAGATGACATGGAACTTGCGGCCGCTGCGTTGTATCAAATGACAAAAAACGGCCAGTATCTGAACCAGGCTATCAGCTACAGCAAGCAGGAACCAGTTACACCCTGGATGGGCGCTGATACCGCCAGGCATTATCAGTGGTATCCGTTTCATAATTTCGGGCACTATGAGATTGCCGAAGTTACCCAAGGCTCTCGAAGAGCGACACTTATCGGCTATTATAAGGAAGGCATTGAACGTGTGTGGCGTAAGGCATCGAAAAATGCATTTTACCGGGGAGTTCCTTTTATCTGGTGTTCCAATAACCTGACAGTTTCTTTCGCTATCCAATGTTACCTGTATCGCCAGCTAAGCGGCGACCGAACCTATGAGCCATTAGAGGCAGCTTGTTTCGACTGGCTTTTCGGTTGTAATCCCTGGGGCAAAAGTATGGTTTACGGACTGCCGGCGAACGGCGATACACCCCGGGATCCGCATTCTTCGCTATCGCACTTAAATCATTACCCGCTTGACGGTGCGCTGGTGGATGGCCCTGTATATACTACCATCTTCAAATCTTTAAAAGGTCTTGAATTACACTCGCCGGATGCTTACCACGAATTTCAATCTGATCTGGCAGTTTATCATGACGACTATGGCGACTACAGCACCAATGAACCTACGATGGACGGTACCGCTACCCTGGTGTATTTGCTTGCAGCAAAAGAAAATGAGGCGCTTGGTTCAAAACACACCTCAATCCTTAAGAAAAGGAATTGAAGCTTGTTATGACGGCGCATTTTGCCAATTACAATCCTCTATTGCCCGTTCGCAGCAGCAAATTGCTTAATATCCTCTTTGTTGAATGTTATCAGTTCGATGATATTTGCATGTCGACGAAGGAATGGCGGAACCGTTTGCATGGCTTCTTCCTTGTTATCAAACTCGCTGATGAAATAGGATTTATGAACGCCCGACTTGCAGCCCCAGTAAGCATGTGAAAGCAGGTGTGAGCCGGACTCTACAAACAATTTGATCACGTGCTGGCATTCAACCGTATCTTCCGAATGTGGGATCTCTATTAAGTAAGTTGTCATTTCTTTAAGTTTAATAGGTGAAACAATAAATGGGATCGTATGCTACCGGCCAAACCATCTGGCTTTCCGGCTTGAGCCAAAATATTCTTTATCGATAGTTAGTGCCTCGGAGGCATCATGGTGGATGCCAAACGGTTTGGGCCCCGAGAAGAAATCGACATCGACCCTGGCAACCTGGCCTTTGCCAAACTCAATATAGCACGAGCCTACTCCGGTGTAGCCTTTCTCGTTTTGCTGTCCTTTATAGCTTGCAATGATGGATGCCGCTGCAATTTTTGCAGCGCCTTCAGCAAACACACCGGCTTTGGGAGTACCAACACTGGTCACATCGCCAATCGCATAAACATTGGGAAACCGTGTAAGCAGGTTTTGCCTGTCGACCGGTATCCATCCGTCAACGGCCAGGCCGCTTTGTAGTACCACATCGGGTGCAACATGTTTCGGAATACCGAGGAACAGGTCGAATGGCATTTCCGTGCCGTCATCGAGGATAGCCTTATTTGCACTTAACGAAGCGACTTTATGCTGTGGGATGAATTGAATACCCCGCTCCTCAAATGCTTTAAACAAGGCTTTAGATGAGTCGGGCGAGGGTGGAATAGGCGAGCCAAACGGCATCACAATACTTATGGTACAGGCGTCGCGTGTTCCTGCTGTAGCCAGGTAATCATGTAGCATCAGCGCGGCTTCGCTGGGTGCAGGCGGGCATTTGAATGGCGCTCCGCAAACGCCTACAATAGCATGGCCCTTTTTGAAATTCGGAATAACATCCCTCAACTTTTCGGCTCCTTCGAAGGTATAGTATTCGTTGCCATGCTCGGTCAGACCGGGGGTAGCACCGTGGTTATAATTGGCGCCAAGCGCCACAACCAACACATCAGCTTCATGAGTTCCGCTTTGTGTGGTAACGGTCCTCGTTTCGGGATCAATTGCAGTGATCGTCTCTTTGCAAAACCGAACACCCGGCTTTACAATACTGCTATAAGGAATTTTGACCGAGTCCGCCGGCTTGTGTCCAAACATGACGTCCAGCTTTGAAAAACCGAAGTAAAAAGAGTCATGCTGATCTATCAGGGTAAGATTAAGGTTATCGCCAATGGCTTCGGAAAGCATGGAGGTAAGCTCCAGTCCGCCGAAACCGGCGCCCAGCACTACTACGCGCAATTTTTTCATCTTGTTGTGAGATGTGAGATATGAGATGTGAGATATGAGATATGAGATTAAGATTAGGATCAATAACGTACTGTTTGTAGTCAGCTGCGCAACTATCTCATATCTCACATCTCATATCTAAAATTAATTCATCACGGTCTCTTGGGTGCCTGGCTGTGCTACGTAGCGCAGGTAAGGTTTAACCACCTTCACACCGGCCGGATATTTCGCATTAGCGTCTTCCATTGACAATGCTGCAGGGATAATCACGTCGTCGCCCATCTTCCAGTTAACCGGGGTTGAGACGGTATAGGCAGCGGTAAGCTGCATTGAGTCCAGCACGCGCAATATCTCGTCGAAGTTACGGCCGGTTGACATTGGATAGGTCAGGTGCAGTTTTACTTTTTTGTCGGGGCCAATAACAAATACAGTACGTACGGTTTGATTGGTAACCGGAGTTCTGCCTTCTGAAGTGCCGGGTTCTTCGGCGGGCAGCATGTCGTACAACTTGGCAATGGCCAGGGTGGGGTCGCCGATCATGGGATAAGGAACCGGCATTCCCTGTACGTCTTCGATGTCTTTTTCCCAGCGCAAATGGCTCTCAACAGGGTCTACACTGAGGCCGATGATCTTGCAGTTTCTCTTTTCGAACTCGGGCGCCATTTTTGCCATATAACCCAGCTCAGTGGTGCAAACGGGCGTAAAATCTTTTGGGTGGGAGAAAAGTACTGCCCAGCCGTTACCAATCCAATCGTGAAAATTGATGGGGCCTTTGGTTGTTTCGGCTTGAAAATCTGGTGCGATATCGCCTAATCTGATGCTCATGACATTTAAGTTTTTAATTGTTGATAAATGATATTGATGTTTTTTCGCTATAGTAAGATGTGCCGTTTGCCACACTTCTCGCATTCATAAACCTGGGGTCTCCTGGTTCCGAATGAGATCAGTGTTATCAGCCGACTCATCAATGTTTTTTTTTTGAATCAACTAAATTGCCGCCACATGCTGTGCAGCGTATCCCTATCACAGTTCGTTTAATAATGATCTTATCTAAATCCATCAGTGCCATAACGGGAATGAAATTGCATATGGATAGAAATATTCCGAAATAAAAGGGACAAACGCACCCTGTTAGGGACAAATGAAAGGAAGTTTGTGAAGAATGATCAAACTTCCTTTATTCCTAAAGCTTTGAACAGCTCATCTTTATACGATTTACCTACAGGGATTTTGACACCGTTAACGGATACCTCGGTAGGGAAAACATCGTCGATCATGCTGATGTTTACAGAATAGCTGCGATGAATACGCATGAATCTTTGCATGTCCAATTGCTCAATAAAATCATTAAGCGTCGACCGCACCATCACCTTCTTTTGCGACTTGAGGTGCAGCGTCACATAGTTGGCATCACTCTCCAGGTAAAGCAGATCGTTAAAAAATATCTTTCGGAAAACATAGCCGTCCCTTACAAACATAAACTCCTTTGCCGGGTGGATAACCGGCGGTTCAGCTTTTGCTGCTGTACGGCTTCCGGTAAAGTTGCTAAAAGCAATTTCGACGGCAGCGTACAGTTCTTCCTTGGTAAATGGCTTAACGATATAAGCATGCGGCTTTACCTTTTTTGCGCGATCAATCGTTTCACCGTCACTATTGGCGGTCAGGAAAATAAAAGGTATCTGGTATAATTCATTCAGCTTTTCAGCAACATCTATCCCGTCTTTTTTACCGGAAAGTTGAATGTCCAATAACAACAGATCGGGCCGCTCCTGCTCCAGCATTTCTATAGCCTCTGTATAGCTTATCGCAGGTCCGCAATGACCATAACCCAGTTCGTTAAGTGTATTCAAAATGGTCCGGCCTATCACCAGTTCATCTTCAACGATACCTATTTTTAAAACGCTCATGGGTTCTTAGTCTTCTTTTTTGCGCAGGTCGCGGTTAGTAAAATTAATGATAAATGAGGCACCGTCGTTATACTCATATTTCACTTTGCCGCCGATCTGCCGGCTCAGGTCGTAGATCAATTGCATGCCCAGCGTAGTGGCACGGGTTAAGTCAAAATCAGGGGGCAAACCAGGGCCATTGTCGGCATATTTTAATTGGTATTTACCATCCGTAATGGTGCCTATTTCGAGGTTTATTTCCCCGGCGACTGCATTGTTGAATGCGTATTTGAATGAATTGGTTAGCAACTCATTCATAATCAAACCCAGCGGAACAGCAGAATCAATATCGAGGTATAAAACGGGGACTTCAACATTCATCGCGATCCTATTCTGCTTTTTATAAACACTTTCTACCTGCCGGCACAGATCATTTACAAAACGTTTCAATTCGATACCGCTCAGGTTTTCGAACTGGTAAAGGTTTTGATGTATCAGTGCAATACTCCTCACCCGGTCACGCCCTTCCATCAATGCATCTTTTGCGGCCTCATCGGCAACTGTATTGCTTTGCAGCTCGAGCAGCCCCGAAATAACCTGCAAATTGTTCTTAACGCGATGATGTATCTCCCTCATCAGCATATCTTTTTCGGAAAGCAATCCCGCTTGTTCCGACAGTGATTGTTTTAACTGGGCGGTCCGTTCGCTTACTGTCTGCTCCAGCCGAACCTTTTCCTCCGCTAGCTGTTTAGTTCTCCATTTGATGATCCTGTAAACCGTGGTTATAAGCGCTAAAGCAAGCAACACAATAAACCACCATCTGAGATAAAATGGCTTTAAAACGGTGAGCGGAATGGCTAATTCGCTTTTACTCCAGGCCCCTTCCCTGTTTTGAGCCTTCACATGCAGCGTGAACTTACCATAAGGCAAACCACTGATGCGAATAGAGTTCTCGTTGATATAGTTCCAATCCTTGTCCACACCATCGATTTTGTAGGCATAATGGTGTACTTCATCTTTGGCAAAATCGAGCAGTTGAAACTCCAGCGTAAAAAAACGATCGGTAGGCGCCAGGGTGATTTGGGAAGTGTTTAACAAGTCAGTTGTTTCATTAACAAGTTGATTTTGTGATCCCACAAACTGATTCAACCCAATAACACGTAAAGGAACATTTAGTGCACCGGCGTCCGTCGCGAAATCTTTTGGATTAAATCCGATGATCCCGTCCAAACCCCCAAAATACAGCTGGCCGTCTGCCGCTTTAAAAGAGGAGGTCCGGTTAAATTCGTTGTTGGTGATACCATCGGTAGTGGTGTAGGTATTTACAGCGAATGTCTTTTTATTGAAACGAATCAGGCCGTAATCAGAACTGATCCAAAGATTGCCAAACTCGTCGGGTTCAATGCGATAGAGTACATCCGATGGTAACCCTCCGGCTATGTTAAACTGCTGAAGCGCATTCTTTTTCCTGTCCCACCGATACAGCCCCTCCCCATTTGTCGCCAGCCAAAAAACACCATCGGTATCCACGAAAGCATCCTGTAAACTTAGCTGCTGGATGGCCATTGACCTTTCTTTATCAATTATCCATTTTCCCTCAGCATCACGCGCAATTTTATACAAGCCATTCTCGGCAACTGCCCATATTGTTCCCGTTGCATCTTTAAAAATACGGTACACAAAGTTCGCCTCTGCCGTGCTTTGTGAATAAGTTGGGGAAGTAAATTTTTTAGTATTAGAGTTGAAGACCGTAAATCCATTCGTCCGTCCCATCAGCAGCAAACTGTCGTTCGCAGAAAACAGCGACCAAATCTCATTCTGTTGGCCATCCGGATATTGGATAATTGAATTCTTCAAATCATCGTACTCACTAAGGCCATAGCCGCCACAATACAGTGAACCATTATGTTTAATGAGGGCATACCGATACTGGTAATCGGCGGCACTTTGCATCTGATCACCCCGTTGCTCGAAGATATGCATCCATATATTGGCTACCACTTTACCGGTACCATCAGCATAAATACCGCGGGCCTGGTTGTTAGTTTCGACAGACTGCTGCCTGGTGGTAAAGTACTGCCTGAACCTGTTCTTCTCCACTTTCAATTGTAATACGCCAAGCGAGGTGCAAACCCAAAGCCTGCCGAAATTGTCTGGAAAAACCTGGTAAACAAATAAGTTCTCAAAAGTCTTGATTTCCGATTTGGACACAAGTTTCAAAAAGGCATTCTCGCTCCATAGATATAGCCCAATGTTATTAATATCCAGGATGCTGCAAGACCCATCAGCCGAACCTACCGCCTGGTACCAATATCTTCCCTGCACACTGTCTACGCTCGGCAGCTTCACATCGGCGGGGACAAAATCCCCCGTATGGCTCTTTAACAAACCGACTTTAAACGCATTGACATCAGCGAGCGTATTATAAGTGATGAGCAGATCGTTCTGGCTATTGAAACCCAAAGGCAACTCCCTTGCCAGATCCTTTGGTTTGAACGCCAGCATTGTATCATCAGCAATTAAATACTGGGTTGACCGGTTCATCCTCAGCAACGCTTTTCCTTTGGCAAAAAAGCAGATTGGCCCTGTGCGGCGATAATCCAGGGATGGGTCCAAGGCAGCACCCTCTTTCCAGTCCTTCATTTGGTACCGCAGCTTAAACCCATGCTTTGAAGAGTACTTCCAAAGCCGGAAAGGATGTGCAGTTAGGATATTAACCTGATCGGTACCATCATTGGAAATCCAGTAAACATCCTGCTCTTTGAACGGCAGGTTCGGAAATGCGGCGGTAAGCGTTTTCACCTCCTGCGTCACAGCGTTCATCACATCCACTTTTCCATTGGTTGTAAGCTGAAAGCCTGTGCTGCCGTATTCGATAAATAGGTTATTGGCGTCGTCTTTAGCCAGTTGTACCACCTTATTATCCTGCAGATGATTGCGCTGACGGGTAAAGAGGAGACAGTTTTTACCGTCATAACGATTCAAGCCATTCCGCGTGCCAAACCACATAAAGCCTGCTTTATCCTGTAACCCGCAAAACACCTCATGCGAAGCCAGGCCATCTTCGATGGAAATCAGTCTTTTGGTGATGGTATAATCCGCCGTATTATTTCCCGGTTTGTTCTGCCCAAAAGCAAAGCGACCGGCTATTATTAAAGCCAGCACGAGCGTAATGCGATGAAGGAATGGGCGGTGCATTATAGTGATGAAGGTACGGTATTTTGATGATTAATGGCGTGAAGCTTCCCACACGGGGACTCATCGACACGCGTCTATAAATTTACTAATTTTTTTAGCAAAATCCAATTATTTTTATAGAACTTTGTTTCTATGCTGACGAAGAAGCTGGAAAAGGAAGCAAAAGCCTGGATCAGAAGAAAAAAGGGGCCGGATGAGATTATCCGCGTTGTTCCGGCTGTAGAGAGTTACGATACTGTGACGGCTTACCATTTATACCCTGCATTTGAGGAAAATCCGGATTACCTGGGTTCGATATTATTCGACCGTAATGGCTACTGGATATATGACGGGGAGCTATTATCGATCGGTGAACAGGAGCAGCTGGCGGAGTTTATTATTAATTGTAGTTTGAAGATGTGAGATTTGAGATACGAGACAGGTGTCGATCGGCATTGTTAAAACACAGGTGCATAGCTATCGCGAAATATTAAAAGTCTCAAATCTCATATCTCACATCTCAAATCTAAAAAAGGAGAAGATGGAACAATTAGCGCTATTTGCAGAAGCAGGCCAAAGCAAGGGCCTGCCAAAGGAGCTACTGGAATATGTACCGGGCTTTATTGACCGGACAACGAGCGATAGTTTGCTGGAAAAGTTTATTAAAGAAACGCCCTGGCAGCAAACCAAACAAAAGCTGTGGGATAAGGAATACGTGACGCCAAGACTAACTGCGTGGTATGGCGACACAACACGAATCTCCCCCATTCTGCCATGGACGCCTGAGCTGCAGACGATCCGGGAACAAGCCGAAGCGCTGGCTGGGATCACTTTCAATAGTGTACTGCTAAACTATTATCGCGATGGCAATGATTCCGTATCATGGCATAGTGATAAGGAAAGCATTATGGGTAGTCAGCCTGTTATTGCTTCGGTGAGCTTTGGGCAGGTGCGGAGCTTTGATATCCGCAATAAAACTGATCATCAGGAACATTATTCGGTGAGGCTGGAACATGGTTCGTTCCTGCTCATGAAAGCGGGCTTGCAGGAAAACTGGGAGCACCGCATCGCCAAATCAACAAAACCAATGAGGGCCAGGGTGAATTTGACGTTTAGGTTGGTGATTTGAAAGGGATCAGCTGGTTCGGGTAGACCTACCCACGGCGGTAAATTCTATAAATTTTATGAAACTATGTCATTTCGACGAACCCACGAGCGCCAAAGCGCGAGATTGGGTGAGGAGAAATCCTTTCGAACTTGCATCCTAACCCATGCATTGCGCTGCACGTTCTAAAAGATTTTTCGCTCGCACAGACGGCGCACAACCCGCTCAAGAGAATAGTTTCTCCTCGCCCCAGCGCTCAATCCCGCGCCGCTCGTTCGAAAGGACATTTTTGTTTGGTTAAAAATCACGGCAACGGCTTTACCATAATATTCTTAAAAAACACCAGGCTATTCGGGTCATGACCCTGCAGGGCAAAGGTGCCACTTGAAAGCATGCGCTGCGCATCGTCACCTGTGCGATGCAGATCGGCAGGTTCGGTATAGTCGTTTACTACCTTGCCATTTATTTTGACAATAATCCGCTTCCCTTGTACGGTAATATCCATCGTAAACCATTCCCCCTCCTTCACAAAAACATCTTTTATATCCTGTATACCATAAACGCTGCCGGTTCTGCGCCAGTCGGTGTGGGTATTGTTTACCTGTATCTCGTAGCCCTTGGCCGGCCAGCCGCCTTGCTGGTAAGCGGTATGGATATAAATGCCTGAATTGGCGCCCTGGTGGGTCATCACATCAGCTTTAAATTCGAAGTTTTTGAAATTGTGGTTCTGCACATCGCCATCATAAAAAAGGTGTGCTGTTTGTCCGTGCACCACGATTATGCCATCCTTTACGGAAAAAGTTTCCGCATGGTCGCCAACCTTCCAGCCGTTAAGCGATTTCCCGTCGAAGAGGGATACCCAGCCATCTTTAGTATCCTGGCTTTTAGCGGAAAGAGAAAACAAGGAAATGGTAAAAATGATGCCGATGAGATTTTTCATAGTTATGTGGTTTTCTCAAAGCTAAGATTTACGGATGAAAAAGGAATCAATCATTAGCACAAAAAAGCCCCGGCACATCTGCACCGGAGCCCACTGATCTCATTCCCAAAGCGGTCTCTACCCGCAGAAAAGACCTTTTCCTTAAAAAGATTGAGGAGACGCCATCGTCCTCCTGTTAACGTTCATAGGGCACCACAAAAACATTTACTGATGAGCCCTCTACCTTTATCGCCTGGTTCTTATAATTCCAGCCAATGATTTTGGTTTCCGGTCGTATTACGTCAGGATGCGCGAGACTGTTAAAGGCCAGCTTATCGGTGCAGGCCAATTGCACCCATTGCGCTTTGCTGGTTTTTCCTTTCAATGCCCCGAGACTCAATTCGAAATTACGCGGGGTAGATGATGCATTGACTACTTTAATGATTAACTGTTTTTTGGCGCTGTCGATCACCGCACTGCTGTATAAGCTATCTTGTCCTGTAACTGCTTTGTCATTAAGTGTCAGCGATGCTATATTGGTGCCTTTGTAATTTGAAAACAGTTGCTGCACATAGTAATTCGGGGTAGCTACTGAATGCAAATTATCGAACCAGATCAGATCGGGCCGCCATTGCCAGGCATCTACGCGGGCTAGTAATGGCGCATAGGAAGCCATTTGCACTACATCGGCATTACGCTCCAGTCCGGTCATAAAAGCGGCTTCGGACAAGGCCGAATACCAGGTATTATGACTCTCGGCGGCTGTATCTTTTTGCGTTTTGTCGTCAATATGGGCAGCATATTCACCAGCAAATATTTTTGAGCTGTTACGGTCGTAATTATCGTAGCGGGTCGCATTTTTCAGGAACCACTCCGGTCGCATGTAGTAATGCTCATCGATAAAACTTGCTTTCTCCTGGCGCATCACCTTGTTCAGATAGTTGAATAGATCTCCGCCCGGATAAGGTCCGGCGCTGCCAACCAGTTTAATTTGCGGATATTTTGCCCAGATCGCCTTTGAAAACAGTTTAAAGCGGTCCACATACTGCTCACCCCACTGCTCGTTCCCTACCCCGATCATTTTCAAATTGAAAGGAGCCGGGTGGCCCATAGCTGCGCGCAGCGCCCCCCATTTGGTATCTGTTCCGCCATTGGCAAACTCGATCAGGTCGAGTGCGTCCTGGATAAATGGATCGATCTGATTTAGCGAAACTACCTCGGCACTGTTATACTGACAGGCCATACCGCAGTTCAATATCGGCAGCGGTGAAGCACCGATATCATCGCAAAGCTGAAAATACTCATAAAATCCAAGACCGAACGACTGGAAATAATCGGGTGTTTGATGATCCCGCATCTCTACATTCCAGCGATTGAGAATGAGTTTTCGGTCGGCAATATCTCCCAGGGTACTTTTCCATTGATAACGATTTGCCAAATCGCGGCCCTCCACGATACAGCCGCCGGGGAAGCGCATGAATCCGGGATGCATATCCGCCAGCTTCTGCACAAGGTCGGCACGAAGGCCATTTGGGCGATGTTTCCAGGTGTCCGCAGGAAACAATGAAACCATGTCTATCTCAATCTTACCCTGCCCTTCAAAAATCACATTCAGCTTTCCTTTGGATGATGTTTCGCCGGCACTAAATGAAACGTGATAGGTTTTCCAATCACCCTTTACATCCTCCAAAGTTGCGCGCCCGATAGGCTTGCCGCTTTCGTTAACAGCTTCAACACTAACTTTAACATTCCCCTCAACCGCATGCGCCATCACCGAGAAATTGTACTGATGATCTTTCTCAAATCCCATTCCACGGAACCCCTCGTTCGTTAACACATACGAGCCTTTCCTATTCTTCAATGACACGCCGGCAAAACGGGGATTCGTTGAACTGGTGCGGTTTACAATCAGAATTGAACCTTCGGCACCATCAACCAATTTATCGTCCCAACCCATTAGGGGATCATTAAATTCGAAAGAGCGGTTTTTTACCATTTCGGCATACAGACCGCCATCGGCTCCAAAATTGATATCTTCAAAGAAGATGCCCCACATCGTCGGCTCAATTTTGGCTCCCGGTTTATCGAGGTGAACAACGAGCTTTTCCGGCGCTTGTGCATAAACCTGGTTTGCCATCCAGATCGACGATGACAGGATTAAAATAGTGCGGGCTATCTTCTTTATCATAATGGGGATATTCTTTTATCTATCGATCTAAAGTTTTAATTAAGCGACAATACAACAACCGATGCCGGTGGCATTACCACATTCAGGCTCTCACCTTTCATGGTTGCGCCTTTAAAAGCTTTAGGTTGAATTTTGTCCGGATTTGCTGCCGAGTTGTAATCCTGCACTTTTGCGGACGACAATATTCTACCGCTCACATCCTTAAACTTAGCGCCATGCATATCAACAGCAACTGTGTGAGGATGATCAGGATCTATATTCACCAGGGAAACATGCACAATACCATCTTTCGCTTTAGATGCCGAAGCTGAGATAGCCGGCAACTTTTGACCTTTATAAGTGTATGAATCACTATTCAGGGACACCGGCAGCAAGGTAGCATCCTGGTGCACATTGTACATCTCCATTACATGGTAGGTCGGGGTCAATATAATTTTAGGACCGTCGGTTAAAATCACGGCCTGCAAAACGTTGATACATTGCGCAAGATTGGCCATCCTAACGCGGTCGCTATGGTTATTGAAGATATTAAGCGTTGCGCCGGCAATCATAGCATCGCGCATGGTATTTTGCTGGTAGAGAAAGCCCGGATTTGTTCCCGGCTCAACATCGTACCAACCGCCCCACTCATCAACAACCAGCGCAACTTTCTTTTGAGGATCGTATTTATCCATGATGGCTGAGTGTTTGGTAACCAAAGTATCCATCATCAATGCGCGCTGCATTATTTCGAAATACTGTTCTTCGCTAAAGCCGGTAGCGGGGCCTTTATGATCCCAATCAATAACTGCATAGTGGTGCATGGCCAGGCCTTCCATCAAACTGGAAGGAATGTTCTTCATCAGCATTTCTGTCCAGTGATAATCAGCTGAGCTTGCACCTGAAGCCACCCTGAACAGCTTCGATTTTCCATGAGTATTAGCCATAAAAGTGGCGTACTTCCTAAACTCATTGGCGTAATATTCAGGCGTCATATTGCCACCGCATCCCCAGGCCTCATTACCTATCCCCCAAAACTTAACGTCCCACGGATTTTCGCGACCATTTGCTTTGCGGAGGTCTGACATCGGATTTTTATTATCTGAGCTTGTATACTGCACCCAATCGGCCAGTTCCTGCACGGTTCCGCTGCCCACATTCCCCGACACATACGGATCGGCGCCCAATTGTTCGCACATATTTAAAAAGTCGTGTGTGCCAAAGCTGTTATCCTCAGTAACACCACCCCACCACACATTTACAATTGAGGGTCTTTTATCTTTAGGGCCGATGCCATCTTTCCAGTGGTAAGTATCGGCAAAGCAACCTCCCGGCCAGCGCAGAGCCGGAATCTTCATTTTTTTCAACGCAGCTATCACGTCATTCCTTACACCGCTGGTGTTGGGAATCTTGGAAGTGTCACCAACAAAAAATCCGCCGTAAATACCGTGCCCCAGGTGCTCGGCAAAATGGCTGTAAATGTACTTGCTGATGACCGGGTTGGATGCGGTCGGGTTAACATCGAGAGTGATGCTGCTTTGTGCTTTTCCCAGCTGCACTGCGGCTATAAAAAGCACGCAGGAAGCGATTAGTTTTTTGGAGCTCATTAGGTTTTAAAATTGTCGCAACCAAAATAAATAATTATTGTCAATTTCACACTTAAAAATAAATTTTATTTTAAGACAGTAGTTTCTACTGGCTCGTTATATGGTCAAATCATCATCGGGTATAAATTAGTGTTGTTTTAACACTAAAATAGCCAGAAAACAAAAAACGGCCCGCAAATACAAGCGGGACCGTTTACTGAATCTGGAATAATTATAATTAGGGTATCGGCTTACAATTTTGCCATTTCTGGCAGATATTTCGCGATCAGGTCCTCATAGTAAGGTTTCAATTCGGAAACAACCGGTGTAACCGGACTTTTCGAATAGAGATCGTAAGGATTAAATTTCTCAACCCACTTAAACATTTTTTGATCATGGTCATTCAGCAGGTGATCGTATGCTTTTTCACGATGCTGCGAATAAAATGAGTGATAGCGAATCATATAAAGTGCCGGTTCAGGCAAATAGTCTTTTGTCAACTGGAACATATACTCATCATGCCCCCAGGATATCTCTACTTTATCCATCCCGCAGTTTGGCGAGTAAACACCATATTTAGTATTGTAGCGTTCGTCGTAAGTGTCCGGGTTGTCAGCAAAAAACTCAGGGTAAACGATCTTGTCAGAAAACTTGCAACCCACAGGGAAGGTATCCCCTACCACGTTCCATTGCGGTTCGCCAAAAAGGCAAAGCACCTTACCCAGGTCATGGATGAAACCTGTCAGTACAAACCAGTCGGGATGCCCGTCGGCACGGATAGCCTCAGCTGTTTGCAGCAAGTGTTGGAGTTGATCGAGCTGCAAGTCCGGATCAGACTCATCTATTAATGTATTCAAAAACTCCATTGCCGACCACCAGGGCATCTCCATTTGCTGAAACTTCAGGAAATGTTCTTTTTTGGCCAGTACGTTCTCATAAGTCTGATACTTGTGATTCAACCTGTAAAACTCGCGCACAGAATCCACCTCCGGACTATCATAATTCCTAAACTCCTCCTTTGACTTGGCCATGTTGCCTGGTTCCGGATATCGCTTTAGCACGTCATCTTCCCACTGTTCAATGCTTGATAAGGGAAACATTTCTTTCGGGGTTAGCTTTTTCATAATTCGATTTTATAATTAATGGAAAATTACTGTATTAAACACATTTATTAAAGTTTTTCTGCTCAGAATCACGTATTTATTTACGTAATCGTTTTCACTTCGGCTATTTTCTGGTCATTTCAGCTCTGCATTTTTGCTTGCTGTGTTGGGTAACTTTATATTTTGACTATTGAGGTTAGTAACCTTGTTCATCAACGTAGCTGGCTGTGCCGGCACCCTTGGTATAATAAGAGTATTCAGGTCCAGGCCATTAACATCGTCGGCAACAATTGCCGGCCGGTAATCGACACCTTTACAGAGCAATTTCATATTCCTGATCTTAATGCCATCAGCGTGGCGGATATAAAATCCCCAGGCCGGCAATTCGCCGAACATGGAGAACTCCGGGTAATTTTTAATTTGTTCGGGAACCTTTTCAAGACTATCCTTGCTCAAGGAGGCTACAGATTTGTTGGCACTGCCGGCGTAATTGATCACAATGTTTTCCAGTGTAACATTCTCTATCCTACCCGATGGTATGCCTACGATTGACGACGGAAAAACATTGTGTGGCTCGCGTACGAATGGTCCCTCCATATTATAGCCCACATCAGGCTTACCTCCAGGCACATCGACCCTGACATTGCTGATATGTATCCTCCGTAATTTGCCAACCGGCGCTTTCTGATTTCGGCGGCCAAGGCGCACAAAAATGGCGTTGCCAGTATTAGTTGCCTTGATGTTATCGACGGTAATGTCTTCCATCGTTGCACCGTCGACTGACTCCAGTGCTATTGCCGAGCGAAACGTGTCATACACAATGATATTTTTGACGGTGATCTTCTTAAAGCCACCATGTGATGCTGTCCCAAACTTAACTGCACTTGCACTTGATCTCACTTTGCAGTTAGCTACATAAACATTTTCGCAGGCGCCTTGTGGATCTTCGGATTTGAGACAAATGCCGTCATCGGCGGCATTAAAAAAACTATTAGTAAGCCTGGCGTTTTTGCAATCGGTTATGTCGATGCCGTCATTGTTCCAAAAAGTCACGCTTTCCACCCGAATACTATCAACAACCAGGTTTGTGCATCTTTTGTAATTCTGTATCCAACAAAGACCGTTCTTAAGCGTGATCTGCTTGATTTTAATACCGTCGCAATTTTTGAACTCGACCAGCTTGGGGCGATTATCTTCGGCCGGGCGAGTTTGGCCCCATGGGTTGGGTATCTTCCACTCCGTATCACGCAGAGTACCTGCTCTTAAACGTACGTAAATGTCTTTGAGCAGCTTTTCACCCTGCCCGTCGATAATGCCGTGACCTGTTATGGCGATATGATGGGCATCATTGGCAACGATCAGTGCGGAGGCTTTGCCTTCTCCATAATCGGCCCTGATTGGGCTTCCTAAAATAAAGGCACCTTTAGCCAGGCGCAGTTCAACGTTCGATTTGAGTATGATGACACCGGTTACAAATCTACCGGACGGAACCAACACCACGCCTCCGCCTTTGGCAGCAGCCTCATCAATCGCTTTCTGAATAGCTGCGGTGTTATTGGTAATGCCATCGGCCACTGCGCCGTACTTTTTAATATCGTAAGTTTTGATTTGTGCCGACGCAACAGCAACCGCAAAAACTAAACCCAGGGCGATACTTATTTTTAACACCTTCATATCTTGAAAAACAATTTATTGCGATATAAAAACCATAATAGTATTAATTGAACAACTGTCACACTTATCGCCGTCCATACCGCCTGCCAGGCAAGCGGTGTTAAATGGATCAGTCCGCCGAAAAGCGCAGAGGCGGTATGACCAAAATCAACCAATCCTTCCGAGCACAAGTAGATCAATATTGAATTGGTGCCGATCCAAACTAACGGGATGCACCATTTTTTTAATCCGGCGACGTCGATTATCAAATAAAATACAGATAGGAACAGCAGGCTCCAGCCACCAACATATAAAACGAATGAACTTGACCACAAGCGCTTGTTGATTGGGAACTCAAGATTCCAGAGACTACCTAATGCGATCAGAATCAGTCCAGCGCCAAATAGTACCAATCCCTTTTTGAGCATAGTAAACGTAGGAGATTGTTTCTTCAGAAAAGTTCCTGTAAATACGCCAAGCATAGCCGTGCCAATAGCCGGAATAGTTGATAAAATGCCTTCCGGGTCGTGAATCTTATCATGCAAACGTCCCGGCAGGAACAAAGTATCGATGTAAGATTCAAATGAGCCCTGCATCGTAAGCACTCCCGGGCCATAACCGGGAACGGGAATAAACATCATCGCTGCCCAATATCCTGCCAGGAAACCAATGAACCAAAGCATTTGTCCGCGGAGACCAAAATTGAGATAAACCAGACCTGCAAAAAACCAGGCCAGGCCTATGCGACCAAGTACGCTAGCGAACCGGGTGTTTTCGTACCCATTGAATTTCAGCGCACCGTTTACCACCATACCTAAAAGAATAAGTATGATGGCCCGTTTCAGCATCGATAAATAGATGTCTTTTTTGGCTTTGCCGGAAAGCTGCCAGGGCGATTCAACCCCGGCTTTTGTGAGCTTATTTCCAATCGAATACGGCATCGAAACGCCCGCAATGAAAAGGAACAGCGGAAATATCATGTCGTAGAAAGTAATGCCGTTCCACACCGTATGATGCAACTGACTGGAGAACCATAACAACACCGGCCATTGCGTAACCTTTGCAAGCGTATGAACAATCTGTTCTCCGCTCATGATCCAGAACATATCGAACCCGCGAAGTGCATCGAGAGACAGTAACCGCGCAGGCTTATTATGTATGATCTGTTCTGTCATCGGTATCTATTGTTGATAGGCCTCACCTATTATTTTGCGATATTTTTCATACATAGCCTTCGCTTCTGTAACGCTGCTGCCGATAGGATTAAGCGGATAAGCTTTATGACTGTTCACCCATTGCCACTCCCATTGTTTGATGCTATCGCCAAAAGCTTTCAAGTCCGCTTCTTTGCCTTCCTTAAGTGCGCTATCTAATTCTGCAAAGAATCTCTCCCAACGCATTTTATAAAAATCGTTCAGCAGACCACTCCATTGGCGGCAAGAATACTCATGCAGCGGACTATTAGCGTCGCCCCATAAAGTAATGAGGTCGCGGGCATTTTGTTCATAAAGGTCCTGCTCGGCGGGACTGGTGCCTTGTTTGCGTGCATCAGACAACCATAAACCCAATAAAAAATCCTTTCTAGTTGCCAGCAATCTGTCCATATCGCTAATCAATTCCAAAAACTGGTTGCTGTATTTATCGAAATCGACCCGATCCTTTTGCTTATAAGCGTCGACCCATTTTTTTTGCAGTGGCAACGCGTAGTTGGCCAGGGCCTGCCGGGTAACATCTACCAGATCATACCTAAAGCCGTCGCTGTTACTGCATTGCGGGATGGCTTTGATCATATCATCCCACGCGGGCAAAACTACCGTCATGCTTACCG
>JAICXZ010000765.1 GCA_025934475.1 Mucilaginibacter sp.
GGCTTCTTGTAGTTAGCCAGTGTATAAGAGCATACCTTATTTAGTCTTACCGTGTCAGACTCGTTTGATTGATGAAATTCGTTGTGCGACAGTGTGATAGGCTCATAGTCCTCGTTTTCGGCCAGCACTTTGAGTATGGATAGTAAAACGATGATTCTGTCCAGATTATTAGCATGCACTGCGCGGTGCATCAATTGTTTTAATTCTTCTTTGGCCCTGCCTTTAACAATGATCCCGTTTTTGGCAGTTTCAAAAAGTTTGGTGAGCATATAAGCTTCCGGCAAACTCAGCATATATTTTCCAAGGCAGTCAGGCAAAAAATGTATAACGATCACTTCCACATTAAGTCCAGAATCCGGCTGAAAATATTCTTCCTTGCATCGCCAGCAATGCGGGAGTTTTTCACCCAGCAGTAATATCTCTCCGGCCGAGAAGTTGCTGATATTATCGCCAATAAAGCGTACACCTTCTCCTTTAATAACATAATGCAGCTCCAGTTCGGGATGATAGTGCCAAATTCCCCTGAAAGTAGGTAGAATATCATGACGGATACTAAATGAAGTTTGCGGTTTTACCGGGACCTTGAGAAAATGCGGTTTCATCTTTTTACTAAATCACTTATACGTTTACTCCTGATACTATTTATGTAGTAAATCAATATTTGCCCCCTATCAAATCATTGGAAAATTGCCGGTTATTGATTATACAATGCAATATAAGCAAAATCTTATAATCAATGCCTAATGTTATGGCAAGATCGTATAGTAAGTTGATAAATACGGGTAGTAAAGCAAGAAACCAATGCTTGATATTTGTTTATGCACGCTTCACAAAGTGTTGCTGCTATATCTGACAATATAAACCAAACTAATAATTATATATTTTATTGTAAGCGGGTTTTGATACGCTAACAAAAATTATAACTGATAGCTTTTACTTAGTTATTAATGTGTAAATAATAAGTATAAGCAATAAATATTATAAGAATATTATCATGAATACTATATCTATGAGAATGATGAAAAAGAGCTTTTTGACGAGTGTCGTTTTCCTGGCAGGTTTAACTTTAGTTTATGCCCAGGAACAAAAAAATGCTGAAAAACCAGACTACGCACAGGTGATAGCCAAGCGTTCTGAGAAAATTGCAGACGTTCTTGGTATTGCCGACTCAGCAAAATATAAACGCGTATGTAATATTATAGCAGAGCAATATCAAAGCCTTAGTAATATTCATGATGCGCACGATGCAAAAGTGAAAGAAGTAAAAGGTAATGCCTCTAATGATAAATCTGTTGCGAAGAGCGAGATTGCAGGGCTCGATAGCGGCATGTACAAACAATTGAGCCAATTACACTTAGTGTATCTGAACAGGTTAGGTAAAGAGCTCACGCATGAGCAGATTACCGAAGTTAAAGACGCAATGACTTATAAAATATTACCCTTAACCTATCACGCTTACCTGGATGAATTACCTGCGCTGACCGAGGTGCAAAAGCAGAAAATAATGGAGTTGCTTACCGAGGCCCGCGAACGTGCTATCGACGCCGGATCATCCGGACAAAAGCATGAGTGGTTTGGCAAATACAAGGGTAAAATTAATAACTACTTATCAGCACAGGGTTATGATATGAAGAAGGCTGGCGAAGAATGGCAAAAGCGCATCAAAGAAAACCAGAAGCAGAAAGGATAGACTGATCAACCTTAAACACAAAATGAACAAGCCAATTTACAACCTATATTAATTCTAAATTCATGAGAAAAATTTGCCTCTTATTTTCGCTGCTAGTGCTGTTTAGCAACGCATTGATGGCCCAGAACAGGACGGTCTCCGGTGTAGTAACCGATGAGAAGGACGGCCCTCTTCCTGGTGCTGTAATACACGTTAAAGGCAGCATAGCCAGCACGGTTACCGATGTTAATGGGAAATACTCCATTCAGGTAACTAATCTCCAAAATGTTGTGGTGGGTGTGAGCTATATCGGGTATACTTACCAGGAAAAAACGCTCAAAGTGGGTGAGATGAATGCCGACTTTAAGCTTTTGCCAGCCGCTAACGGCCTAACTGAAGTTGTTGTTGTGGGATATGGTGAACAAAAGAAAGCGACACTTACAGGATCGGTATCAACGATCGACGTAAAAAAGGTGGAAGATTTGCCATCGCTTAACCTCGCCAGCTCGCTCGTTGGGCAGGTACCGGGTTTAAGTATCAATACGTCTTCGCAACGCCCGGGCCAGGCTGTCACAACTACCATCCGTAACCCTATTACTTATTCCAAAAACGGACAAGGGGGCAATACACTTTATGTAATTGATGACGTGGTTAGATCTGTATCGGATTTTAACCTGCTTGATCCAAGCGAAATAGAAAGCATCTCCATACTAAAAGATGCCGAGGCCGCTATTTATGGTA
>JAICXZ010000745.1 GCA_025934475.1 Mucilaginibacter sp.
AAATATGGTAAAAAAACCAATTGAAACCCTAAACAATCCAATTGGGAAGTGGTTAAATACACCTATTGCGAGCGTCCAGCATAAGAAGCCGTTTCTTATCATCTCAGCGTTGGTTTACTTATGTAACAATATTCACTCGAATCATAGTGTTAAGGCGCAATTGCTTGATCTGTTTGTTCGGTGCCCGAGTATTCCGATACACAAAATTGGATTTATTACAGGTTGGGAAAACCATCCACTTTGGTCTTGAGCTATGCCAATTCCACGCTACATTCCAGGCGCCTTTTCTGGCCAAAGGATGGTATTCTATTTTATATTGCCGCTTAACTGAGGTTACTTTTGTTATTGCTTTACAAGTTTTACCAAAAAGCCGCCGCCCGGTGCAAGCTTAATTTTAAGTTTGTCGCCTTTTGCCAGCACTTTATCTTCAAGAACATAGTCGGCCGGATAGCGGTCGGCGTTGACGCCATCGCAGCAGATGGTTGCCTTGTAGGAAGCATTGTCATCCAGGAAGTTGAGTTTGATCTCAATTTCTCTTGGTGTCCAGTTGCTCATGCCGGCTAGGTACCAGTTGCTGCCGTGCTGGCGTGCTGTTACAATGTATTCGCCGACCTTGCCCTGTAACACATTGGTTTGATCCCAGGTGGTGGGCAAACTACCCAACAGTTCCATAAAGTGCGGCTCCATTAGAGCCTGCGATGGATTGCCGGAGAATATTTGCATCGGATTATCATACACCACAAACATGGCCAATTGGTGGCAGCGTGTGCCCTGGCTCATGGGCATGCCTTCAATCATCCGGAAGCCTTTTTGCGTGGCATTGTTCAGGATGCCCGGTTCGTAATCAAAAGGGCCTGCCAGCATACGCGTGAAAGGCAGGGTAACATCATGAGCCGGCGTCACCTTGTCGCTCCATATATTGTATTCGGAGCCCATCACGCCCTCGCGCGTGATATTGTTAGGATATGTGCGGTTGAAGCCTTTTGGCGGATAGGCGCCATGATACATGATCATAATATGATGTGCAGCACAAGCTTTGGCGATGCGGTAATAGAAATTAACTGTTTTCTGATCGTCGCGATCGATAAAGTCGGTCATGATAAAATCTATGCCCCATTTATTAAAGCGATCGAGCGCACCGTCCAGTTGGCGGTTAAGCGTGTTTGAAAGCGTCCACATGCTAATCTTGACGCCTTTTCCTTTTGCATAGGCTACAAGGGTATCCATGCTGATAGCCGGGTTTATTTTGAAAAGATCGGTGGCATCACTCCAACCCGCGTCCATCATGATTCGGTCGAAACCAAAGCGCTTAGCGAAATCGATATAATACTTGTAACTAGCCGTATTGACACCTGAACGAAACGGCACGTTGAACAGGTTCACATTGACGATCCACTCGTCGGTGCATTTGCCGGGTTTGATCCAATCGGCACTGCCGATACGGGAAGGGGACGCCAGGCGGTAAACCATATCGCTGGCCGGAAGCTGCCGGTCCTCATCTGCTATCATCAACACCCGCCATGGGTAAGTGCGGGTGCCTTTAGTGCGCGCGATGTAGCTGGCCCTTTTGGTTACGATGGATTCAGGGTAATCGCCACCGGTCATTTTTTCTTCCAGCGGATAGGGCGCAAACTTTGCGTCAAGCTCAGCTAACCCTGTCCCACTCAGGAACATCCCGGGATAATCATCAAGGTCCGATTCAGTCACAGCTATCTTCGGAGAAGCGGCTGGCGCAACGAGCACCGGCGTGTATGCAAGTTCTGTTGGTGCGATGGAATCGAGCCGGCGCAGAGGGTATTGCTCTTCGTAGCTGGTATGAAAGATATCAGCGTCTTCGCGCTTGTGAATGCCGGGATACCATGCTGCCGATGAGGCCGGGAAACGGAACTTAGCAACTTCATTCAATACGGTCACTGAATCTTTGAATGCCGTAATAAACCGGTAAGCAACCCCGTCATCATACGCTCGAAATTCTATGTTGTAGGGTTTGCTGAAAGAAATCGAAAGCTGATTGTAAGTGTCCTTAATCTTTTTTCGCTTTTCAGGTACTGGCGAGATGATCTCATCATTTACCGATTTTGTTGAGTGCCTGGTGATGCGGTTATTCCCGGAAAAACTCCGATCATGGTCCAATAGCATGTCAGCTTCCGAGGGCTGAACGATGAGCGCGCCATTTTCATAAACGGCATATCTCAGGTCTTTATCCATCCATACTTTGACGCATATTTTCCCCGAGGGGGAACAAATGGAGAGCGTATCGGCGCCTTTGGCTATGCAGCACACACACAGCAGCAATGCGGCAGCAAGTAAAAATCGCTTCATAAGTGGACAAACCGGTTTATAATTACCGAAAGTTAATTATTTGTTGTGATAATGAAGTAATGGCTTAAACCTATGATTGGTGGCATATGGATTGTTTATTAGTTTAAGGGCAAAGCGATCAAAAACGTTGTGCCGTCCCCGTCAATCGATTCTACCCTAAGCTCTCCTTCATGGGCCTTTACAATATCGTAACTTAATGAGAGTCCCAAACCTGTTCCTTCACCGGTCGCCTT
>JAICXZ010000703.1 GCA_025934475.1 Mucilaginibacter sp.
CCACACTTAAAATACCTCAAATTTCCCTCCCTGCTGATTTTACACTTGCCGAGATGAACCTCACCGTGAAAGGCATCTGCGATAAATGTTCTTACTAATGCAATACCATTGCATTGAAATACGCGCTTACTTTGCGGCGTAAATTGATTTACAAACAAAATGAATTCCGATTCATACACAACCCCATTAACAATAACCACCTCCTAAACAGGGCACCTATTTGCGCGTGTCCTGTTTGGGCAGGACAATGACAAATTTTATGCGCCGCGGAGAAAAAACTCAAATTATCCTATTCTGTTTAGTCAATGCCTGTCTATTATTTAATCGTTTTATTTTTTAGATTAATCTAAATTTTTTATTAGGTTTGTCTAATATAAATTGACTTTTTTTGTTAACATCTCCTTAACGAAGCATATATATCTTAGCACCGGTTTATGAAAAAAAAGATACTCAGCCTTTTACTAGCCGTTACGTTATTTAACGCTGCTTTTGCGCAGGATACTTCAAAGCAGCAGCGCTATAATTTTCACTTTCAGCAAACCATTATTACGCAATATAAGCCGCAGTTTAACGCGCCATATACTGGCCAGAACAGCCTTATTACCAAAGAGGAAACGCAAACCTCTATCACAACAACGATGTTCAGTGGCCTGCGGTTGTGGAAAGGGGCGGAAGTCTATTTTAACCCCGAATTATCCGGAGGTGCAGGCCTTAGCCAAACGTTAGGTGTAGCTGGCTTCCCTAATGGGGAAACCTTTAGGGTTGGCGGCGTGCAAAACAAGATATATATCGGGCGATTGTATTTTAAGCAGAATTTTGAATGGGGCAAAGACAAGGACACTATCGACGACGACAATAATCAACTGGCCAAATATCGCAGCAAACGCTATTTTTCAATTGTGATCGGGAAATTTGGGATGGCGGATTTTTTTGATGCTAACGCCTTCAGCCACGATCCTCGTGAACAATTCATGAACTGGGCGCTGATGGATAACGCCGCCTGGGATTACCCGGCAAATACCCGCGGGTACGTTTTGGGAAGCGTTGCTGAGCTTGGTCAGCCAACCTGGGCGCTACGCTTTGCATTTACAATGGCAGTTACCCAGGCCAACTCATCAACCTGGGATGCCAAAATAGGAAAGGCCAATACGGAGACTATTGAATATGAAAAGCGTTACGAGATTGCCGGGCAAAAGGGGACGTTGCGGCTGCTTGGCTTTTTGAATAATGGAAAATATGGCAATTACCAGCTAGCTATCGAACAAAACCCCACCGCCCCGAATGTTGACAGTACGCAACACTACGGCCGGCGCAAATACGGTTTCGGCATTAATACTGATCAATACATCACCAAAGATTTTGGCGTATTTGCCAAAGCCAGCTGGAACGACGGACATACCGAGACCTGGTTCTTTACCGAAATCGATCGGTCATTAACCTTTGGCGGTGTACTCAAAGGAACCTCATGGCATCGAAAAGAAGATGAAGCGGGACTGGCTTTTATCGTAAATGGCCTCTCAGCCGATCATAAGGATTACCTGGCGGCAGGCGGCTACGGCTTCATCATTGGCGACGGCAGGCTCAATTATTCGCCCGAAATGATTGCGGAGTTCTATTACAAATGGAATCCATTCCATGAAAAATTCTATCTATCACCCGATTATCAATTTATCCTGCATCCTGCCTATAATGCTGATCGCGGACCGGTGAATGTATTTGGATTGAGGGCGCATGTGGAGTTTTAGAATTTTCCTCAAATAGCATAAGGCTTACGAAGTTTTTAAAACGTCGTAAGCCTGCTCATTTTATTTTTTTCAAAAGTTTGGCATTAATGTGTACGAACTGATCCAAAAGAACTTGAAACTTCTTCGCATTTGTATTCCAGTTATAAGTGTAATTTATATTTCGACTATTATCCACTAATTTCTCAAATTCAAATTCGTTCAAAAACAATTGCTTTCGAACGCCGCTAATTACAGTAATAATATCTTCATGCATATCATGATCTACCATGACATAGTTGGTCGTTTTTTTTCCATGCTCAATAACAACTACTTCTGCCGGTCTTATTTTCTTAGAATCTATTTTATTTTTTTCCAAACTGTAAAAAGACCAAATCGAACTGGTGTTTACACAAATAGTATCATAAGCAAAACAGTAGTTTTTCAAGGTAAACCAAGTAACGTTATTTTTCTTCCAAAGGAAATAAGTATCATTTTCATAAGGTTGACGTCTGCAACTTGTATCTGCTCCGGGTGGCAGCATCACGAAGCAACCGACACAGTATGCTTTATAAACGCAAATTGTATCAATACCTTTCGATTGCAGAAGAGATATGCTTTGATTAACGGCCAAATCCTCTCTCGCGGTATAATCCGAATATGATTGCGCTACACATTTAAACGAAGAGATGACAAACATAAAAGCCATTGTTAACACTCCGATGACCCTTCTAATTAGGTTTCTACTTGCACATACTTTTATCATCGAATTTGCCTGATAAGGATGACAATATTAATTCTTTTACTAATGTAATAATCTCCGAATACATTCGTCTTATTTCGAAATAGCGTAATTATATTTAGCGCATGAAAAAAATATACCCCTTCCTAATAATTATACTATTCGCTACCGCATCGTTTGCGCAGGTAAAGCAGCAAACGGTTACCAAATCTGCTGTTACTTTTCATATTAAAAATCTGGGCATTACTGTTGATGGCGTTATTGCCGGTTTTAAAGGAGATATAAAATTTGATCCTGCTAACCTGGCTGCGAGTTCTATCA
>JAICXZ010000088.1 GCA_025934475.1 Mucilaginibacter sp.
AGATTTCCCTTATTCGCTATCGAATGAAAGATAAAACACGGACATGCGTATTAATTGGTTGATTTAGTTGAACAGACCCCGGCATTTGCCGGGGTTTGTTGTTTAAGATCTAGGCGGGGTTATTCGATGTTTTTGACGTTATCATTTGGATTACGATCTATAAGATATCCCAAAGGATCGATAGCAACCGATTTGGGCTGACCTTTAACTACCACTGTAAATTCGTGGTCACCCCGTTTTAGACGGTAACGTTTCTGGTAAAGCACATTGGTTTGTGACCTGCCAGTTTTGTCATTTGTATCAGCGCCCATGATATTGATGTCGACATAATCGTTCATATTGACGGCTGGGATATCATTGCCTTTGTCATCAATCCAAACCTTATCGACATTCACCTTAAAGGTTACCTTGTATTCATTTTTGTTCGGCGTTTTTACAGAGTTAACCGATAATACCTTATTATCATAGAGCGTGACTTTCTGCCAGGTATCGGTTAAGTAGTACTGCAATGAATCGGGCGTGTGTTTTTGCAGGTACCGGTATAAATCGTTTGCACCGGCAAACGGACCTTGTTTTTTAAAGGCATAGGCGCTTTTGAATTCACGTAAAGCATTATTCAAAGTATCTTCGCCAATGAGTTCTTTCAGGCCGTAAAGCGCAACCGAAGCTTTGCTTTCCCAAATGAACCATTGGTCAGCTTTTATAAGCGGAGATTCCTTTTTATCCATATGCCTTCGGATGAAGAGGTAAGGCCAAAGCGGATTCAACACTTGTGACCGCATATTTGCCTTACCATAGATTTTTTCCATCATCAACAATGCATCGTAGTTGGCTATGCCTTCGGGTATTACCAGGGAACCAACTGTACGGTTCGGCGCTACCTGGAAGCGCCACCATTGCTGCGCCAGGTTCTTTATGGTAGCCGAGTACAGGTAGTCGTCCTGGTTTGGATCAGTAAAATGAGCATTCCAGCCATTTCGTTCATTATAGGTATCTAATGTAGTAGTCGATGCTTCCCAAGGCCCATAGTTGGAGTTTTCGACCAGGCGTATATTATTGAAAGGGTATGGCCCATAAACCGTACTGAAATACTTCAACCCATCTTTATAAGCTTTGATATAGCGATCAATATTTGCGGCATGCTGCGGGTCATAATACACATCAATATTTATCTTATGATCAAGCGTGACGCTGTCTTTCCGGTCCTTATATCGCGCTGATATGATACCGAACGGCGGATACATGCCCGGCTTATCCTGCACATAATGAAAATAATTACGGCCATTTTCTTTCCATTGTTTTACCAGGTCGCCGTGGGTGATCACTGTTTGGTCCCCGGCTGTACTAACGGTGATGTCCATGCTCAGGAGATCCGAGGTCGCCGACGCTTTCAGATTCATGATGCCAACAGGATCGTTTTGTGCAATTTCCTCGTCTTCCTTAGGCGGCAATCCAGCTTTCTTGCGGACATAGGGACTGCCGACCTCATCGTCGTCATCATAACCCAGCCCGGGCAAACCTCCATTGAAAAAGGTGCCATTATCTAATAAGTTGGCGGCATACATGCCATTTTGGAATCCTTTATGAATGATTGAGGAATTGACCTGGAGTACCGCTGAATCACCCGGAGCAAGTGGCTTGTTAAAATTGTAAAGCCTGAACTCCGCGGTATCCTGTTTCGGCCCGAACCAACTGAAAAAACCGCGAGAGTAAAACAAAGGATTTGTAAACGGCAGTGGCTTACCGTCCATGGTTATCGAATAATCGCTCAGTTCGTCGCCGTCTAACAACATATTATAGATAGGCTTGCTGTTTTTATTGACGATCGTTACCGTTGCCCTTACAAATTCTTTCTTCTCATAGGGATACAGATCCGCATACATTTTAATGCGGGTTACTTTAGGTAACGGTTGGTTTTGAAAATGCTTAAGCGTCTTTTCATAGGTGATAGCACGGTCCTCGTTTTCAGTCTTCGTCAGGAACTCGTTCTGATAACTGATGTTATAATAGAGATAACCGCCAACGGCGAGGAACAACGGCAACAGAATAGCCACAAAGACTTTAGTTTTCCGGTCGAATCGTTCCGGAACCAGTTGCAACCTTTCTTTCACGGATGAATTGACGCCACGGTAATAAAACAGTGCGGCTATGATGATCAGCAATCCCGCCGCCAGCAGCCAGTAAATATCGAACCACAAAACGGGCCGCATCATATGCCCCATGCCGTCCATATCGGATATCCCCGAATTTGGCGTATAGGAATACACCAGCAGGTGATAATCAAATGTGCCTGTGCTATCAACGAAAAACATGGCTATCCAAAGGGTAATACCTATTGCATATCCAACAAACTTATTGTTGCACAGTACCTGAATAAAATAACAGAACACGGCTGCGGCCAGCATTTTTGGGAGCAGCATCACAAAAATATAGCTGAAATAAGCAGATAGATTGAGGTGAGTGAAGCCCTTTAAAAGCTGTACAATAATGCCAAGTATCATGGGTATAAATGCCAATACCGAGGCAATAACAAGCAATGATATTAGTTTTGATCCATTCAAAACCCAGTTGGGCGGCGGCAGCGAGTCGTTGATAAAGGCATATCGGGTCAACTTATCGCGCTGCAATGTTTCACCGGTATAAAACATGATGATGAAAAAGATGAAAAATGGGAAAGCTTCGGCAAAGAGGCCCAGTAGTGTTACAGTTCTGGGCAGATCTGGGACGCCATTATGATTATCGCCGAGCCAGAACACAAAACCAAGGAATACGCTTCCGGCCCCAATAATGATCCAGAAATAATTGTCGCGGATGATGTTTAACAGCTCCAGCCGGATCAGCCCTTTCAGCGTGGTTTGATTGTATTTATCTGAAAAGCTAACTGCGGGTGTCTTGAGAATTTTATTGGACCGGGTGCCAACTTCATCAATAGCCGACTTATCACGTTTCCCGGCAAAAAATGCCTCGAAATTGAACCGGATATAAGTTATGATCAAAACAACTAATCCAATACCCGACCATAGAAAGCGATTTATGGCCATTGGTCCGTTGATGGCGATCAGCGTGTTATTATGCTGCGCTGTACTCGAATTCATCATCTGGAAGCGAACGCCGTTTAGCCCGAACGGGTCTGAAATCCCAATTACCGTTGCGTTGGTAGTGTTATTGAGGAAGAAGAGTGCGATCAGATAAAACAGGAACAACAATGCGCCGCCGAAATAGATCACCTTAACGTTGCGGGTAACGGCAATCAGCCCGTAGAAAAGAGATGATGTGAAGAATATATTTGGCAGCGCGATCAATACAAAAGGGTAGAGGTAATAGATCAGCATATTAGGGCCGTATTGGGCCGGGTCGGTTTTTCCAATGGCCGGACCGATGTAAGTGCTCAAAAAAATGCCTATCGGGATAGCCAGCGCTATTAAGATCATGAATGTAAACGAGCCAAGATATCTGCCCCAGAAATATCCGCTCTTGGTAATTGGATAGGTGAGGTAATAATCTTTGGTTTGGAATTCGATATCGCGGTATAAAGCCATGCCCATCATGGACGAGCTAACGAGCATCATCATCATGGTCATACCGCAATGCCAGAAAGTGATCAGGTAAGGCGAGTTGATGTGCTCTTTATCACCAACAGGTAGCGACCCGGTTGAAAAAGCGAAGATGGTAAACAGCAATACAGCTGAAAAGTAAAGATAAACGGCGGGCCTGCGGATCCGGTTTTGGATCTCGAACAGAAATATTTTCGAAAACATAAATTATTGTATTTTAATGTTTTATATAGTATTTACATCTACTCGCCTGGCAATGTTACTAAAGTATACATCTTCAAGATTCGGAACGGATAACAAGAAACTATCCTGCGGCTGTATATCCTCATGCAAAATGCGGATATGCAACTTGCCAGATTTGAGTTGGGTGGAAATTACGTTGTAAACGTCGCGATAGTATGGCAGCTCCGATTGATTAATAGCCTTAGTATATATCTTGCCTTCGAGCTCTTTTACTGCTATATCAGGGTCTCCCGCATACAAAACCTCGCCAAGGCAGATAATGGCGAAACTGGAACAAAGTGTGCTAACATCCTCTACAATATGTGTCGACAGGATAACGATGGTATTCTCACCCAACTGGCTCAATAAGTTATAAAACCTATTCCTTTCCGCAGGATCGAGGCCAGCAGTTGGCTCATCAACGATAATCAGCTTGGGATCACCGATTAGCGCCTGCGCAATACCGAAGCGCTGTTTCATACCACCGGAATAAGTACCTAAATGTTTCTTACGGTCCTTAAACAGGTTTACCTTTTCGAGTAGACCCTGCACCAAATCTTTTCGCTCACCTGTATTGCCCACGCCTTTAAGCTGAGCGATATGATCGAGCATGCGCTCGGCAGATATTTTGGGATAGACGCCAAATTCCTGTGGTAAATAACCCAGCAGTTGGCGCACGCGGGTTTTATTTCTTAAAACGTCCAGGTCATCGAGAAATACGGTGCCCGAATCGGCTTCCTGCAAAGTGGCGATAGTTCGCATTAGCGATGACTTGCCAGCACCATTCGGGCCAAGCAGGCCGAACATGCCGTTCTCGAGCGTGAGCGAAACATCTTTTAATGCTGCTACGCCGTTGGCATAGGTTTTTGATAAAGAATTGATTACGAGTTTCATAACTATTTGAGGTTTAAAAGATGTTTCGCCTCCGCGCCGTTGACGATAAGGCTGGCGCTGTCGGCAAGTTGGTAGTTTATATTGTTAACATTGGTTCCTTTGATCCATAGCCGGCTGCGATTCAGTACGTTTATATCGGTACTCGTAAACTGATTGTTTACACCAATAGTAAGTGCCGATCCGCTTCGGTCGCCCTGGCCAATGGTAGCGTTAAGGTGCTTGATGGTATTATTTTGAAGGATAACATTAGCCGCATGATCTTCCAGGATATCTAAACTATCGGCCTTAAACCCGGTAATCATCGTTGGCCGCCAGTTGAGATCCCTGGCTATGGTGTCCGTAATTTTGATATTATCGGCAAGGTATGAAGCATCGGCCTTTAAAGATGCCAGCGTGGGGCAGGAGATATACAGTATATAATCAGTGTTCATCCCCCGAAAATGATCGCGAAATTTTGCACCGATGATCAGTCTGTTCTTTTCCTGGCTAATATCAAGGGCATCTATAACCTGTGGTGTGGCCATTACCTTAAAAGGGCCCTGCGCCAGCATGATATTAATAGCTGTCGACGATCTCAACTCTACCGCATTGAAGTTTTTATAATCCAGTTTTACGAAATTGCGATAGGGGTCGGTATAATCACCCTTTTGATATTCGGCCTTAAGACTAAGATCAAAAAATGCCAGGCTTGTGATGAGCAGGGCAAATGCTGCGATCAATATTTTATTGCTTGTCCTCATGTTGTTCTCCGTTAAGTTTAACGGCCTGTTCGGCCACAAAATCTTCATATTGCTGCCTGATCTCGTCGATCGATATACCCAGCAGGTACATGTTTTTGAAAAGCTCGGGCAGATTTTGATGCACAAAATTCTGCTTCCGGTAGGCTTTTACTTTTTCAAATCCGTCTTCGGCTACAAAAAGGCCAAGGCCTCGTTTATTGTAGACGATCTCCAGTCCCTGTAAAAATTCGTATGAGCGCATTACTGTATTGGGGTTTACTTCCAGTTCAACAGCCAGGTCGCGTACCGAGAGTATCTTTTGTCCGGCGGCCCATTTGCCGGTCAGGATATTCTCGCATACAAATGCGGCTATCTGCAGGTATATCGCTTCGTTGTCCTTAAATTCCATCGCTAAACCTGCTTTTCCTTTAATCTGTAATAAGCTGCTACCCATATTAATATGGCTACAGCTGCGAGTATTATCAGCACAAACTGAGACCCCGGACCTTCAGTACTTATCGAGTAATATTTTTGGCCTACATTAAAATTGAGAAACCCAAAAGGTATGGCCAGTTTGATGATTGAAAGCCCCGTCAACAGCTTTAAAAACAGGGTGTTGACTATCATTAAGGCGCCTATGCCGATGAAAAATATAAACCCCGTTTTGATAAAGTGAATATTCCTGAAAAGTATTGCTCCAAAAATCGCAATAGCATGTAAAATCGAATAGATGACAAAAACAACGAGTATTTCAGCCTGCTGCAAGCTGAACAACGTAAAGTGCTGGTTTGTCTCCCAATGTTTCGTGGCGCCTAGCCCCATCACCGCAAGGTAATAAACGCCTGTATATACAATCAGGAAAATAGGGTAGGAGTATATCCAACCAACCAGGAATTTTTCGAACGATGATGCAGGCAGTGTAAGCGCCGGGATAGACCGGTTCTTATCGCCGAAATCCGCAAAAATCGTACTGGCGAAAAGCGTTCCGGCAATCAGCATCAAGATATTAAATACGGCAGTTTGGAGCCCCGTATCGGGCACTTCCTGGATAACAAAAACAAGGAATGAACCTCCGAGCACTATTACCCCAATCAGCACCGCAATCGACATCAGGTAAGTCCGGTAGTGTTCGGCCGTGTGCTTCACAAACAGGCGGCAGAAACGCTTCAGACTAAAAAAGTTATTCATGGCTACCTCCTGAGTTAAGCGTTTCCACTAATTGTTTGCTTCCTGTAGTAATCCCGTTAAAAAGCAGTTCCAAATCCATTTTGCTGTATTTGCCTGAGGTGTTTTGAATGATGGCATGTCTGCCGCGCATGGTTTCTTCTTCGTACAAAACTTTCATGCCGCCGGTGTCGTCAAAAACGCCGAATATTAATTTCTCGGTCACTTCATCAACCGACATGTTTACTACGATTTGATGTTCGTCAAGTATCAGCAGTGTATCGATCAGGCTCTCCAGATCTCTCACCTGGTGCGTGGAGATGATGACGCATCTTTCCTCGTTTAGGAGCGATGCAATTAGTTTTCGGAACTGAACTTTGGAAGGGATATCCAGCCCGTTGGTTGGCTCGTCCATGATCAATACCGACGTGTTTGTTGCCAGAGCAAAAGCAATCATCACCTTCTTTTGCTGTCCGTACGATTGTCTGCTCATGATCAATTCAGGGTCAACATCAAGCGTTTTGAGGTTGCCGTAAAAGTCTGTTATACTGAATTTTGGGTAAAAGCCTCCGGTGTTTCTCGCGAACTGCTCGGGTGTTAGCGCGGGCGCGTAAATATCTTCCGGAATAAAAAACATATCTTCCAGCATAGACACCGGCCTTTTTGCCGAATTCATTCCATTTACCAGGCATTTACCAGAAACGGGGAATGCAAGCCCAGCGATGCTTTTAAGCAGGGTGGATTTTCCGGCGCCATTCTTTCCCAGCAACCCGTAAATGTGGCCGGGATTCAGCGTCAGGTTCAATCCCTTGAAAACAGGCTTTCCTTTTTTATACCAAAAATCAAGATTCTCGATCTGAATCATATTAGTGTATTAGTATAATAGTACACTACAAAAGTAGACATCATTTTTTGAATTCCAAGAAAAAATAAAAATATTTTTATAGTACTATGTAATATATAGTACTATCTTTGACATGTTAATGTTTGAGTTATGAAAAAAACGATTCTTTTTTATACCCTTTTTGCAGCTTTAGTCAGCTTATGTGGCTGTGAACGTGCACTTTGCCAATCTTTTAAGGCGCCGAATAAAATCAATGACTTGGTGCATACAAAGCTTGATGTGAAGTTTGATTACCAGAAATGCTACGTATACGGCAAAGAGTGGGTGACCATCAAACCACACTTTTACCCGACGGACTCACTGTTGCTGGATGCCAAGGGGATGGATATCTACGAGATTGCTGTGATTCGGGGTGATAAAAAGCATCTGCTGAAATTCACCTACGATAGTTTGAAGATTAATATCCGGTTAGATAAAACATATCATTCAAACGAACCCTATACCGTATATATAGACTACACCGCAAAGCCCAACCTGCGAAAGAATATAAGAAAGAATGAGCGGGGAGTATATTTTATTAATCCGCAGGGAAAAGAGAAGGACAAGCCCACTCAGATTTGGACAGAGGGCGAGCCCGAAAGCTCGTCGGGCTGGTTTCCAACTATCGATAAGCCGGATCAGAAATCTACATCGGAGATCAGCATGACCATCCCCGCCAAGTATGTTACGCTGTCAAACGGGCGGCTCGCCACACAAAAAAATAACCCGGATGGCACACGAACTGACATTTGGAAAATGGAACAACCTAATGCGCCTTACCTTTTTATGATGGCCGTGGGCGATTTTAAGATATATCATGATCATTGGCGCGGCAAACCTGTTGACTATTACCTCGATCCTAAGTATGCGCCGTACGCTAAAGAAATTTTCGGACAGACACCGGAGGCTATGGAATTCTTTTCGAAAATAACTGGTGTTGATTTCCCATGGAACAAGGAAGCCGAAATAGCGGTAAGCGATTATGTGAGCGGTGCGATGGAGAACACCACAGCTACGGTATTTGGTAATCCTTACCAGTCCAGTCCGCGCGAACTGGCTGATTCATATTTCAGTGCCGGTGTTGAGCACGAA